>CALHKJ010000433.1 GCA_938033975.1 uncultured Saprospiraceae bacterium
AAAATGGCGTTTGGATGAACTTCCACAGTTCTTTAATGTTTTAAAAGGAGAGATGTCACTAGTAGGTCCGAGACCTGAGAGACAATATTATATTGACCAAATCATGGAAAAAGCACCGCATTACAAGCACCTCTTAAAAATCAGACCAGGAATCACTTCTTGGGGTCAGGTTAAGTATGGTTATGCTTCCAATCTTGATCAAATGTTGTCTAGATTAAAGTACGATATCATCTACTTAGAAAATATGTCTATCGGTCTAGATATTAAAATTCTGTTTTATACTATCTTGGTTTTGTTTCAAGGAAAAGGAAAATAATGCAGAAAAAATACGGACTCATTGGTTATCCACTCAGCCATACATTTTCACCTGGCTATTTTAAAAATAAATTTAAAGAACAGCATATTCATGATTGCATGTATGCAAGCTATGAATTGAGCGATATCAAGCAATTTTTGGATTTGGTAAAGGACAAAGAAATTCATGGCTTAAACGTGACCATTCCGTATAAAGAATTGGTCATGGAATATTTGGATGAGCTTTCTCCAGAAGCAAAAGAAATAGGCGCTGTAAATACCATCAAATTTGATAAGGGAAAGTTGATTGGATTCAATACCGATGTTATGGGTTTTGAAGATTCACTAAAAGAACTTATTGGAGAAAATCCAATAGAAAATGCATTGGTGCTTGGTTCGGGTGGAGCAGCTAAAGCTGTTTTTTATGTGTTGAAGAATCTTGGCATTGAAACGAAAGTTGTATCAAGATCCGATAAAGGAGATTTACATTATTCAGATTTGAAAGGGCAAATGAGTAATTATCAATTGGTCGTAAATACCAGTCCTCTTGGCATGTATCCCAAACAAGATACCTGTCCAAATATTCCTTATGAGGAAATCACAGACAATCATTTTTTCTACGACTTGATTTACAATCCCGAAAAAACTTTATTTTTGAAACAAGCTGAAGCCAATGGCGCCAAGATTAAGAATGGGCACAGAATGCTAATCATTCAAGCTGAAAAATCTTGGGAAATTTGGAATAGATATTCATAAATGGAAACAGATAAACAAGCATTAGATTTTTCGGATACAAAAATTGCCTACGCTCATAAGGACGATAAGGAGTTAAAGGAAACCTACCGATTATTTAAATTAATGAACAGCCCAAGCTTGGTAAAACTTGGCTCAAACATTGGACTCGCTGCAGTAAAACTTCATCTTCCATTTGCGAAAGCAGCTGTAAAAAAAACCATCTTCTCACAATTTGTTGCTGGTGAAAATTTACTAGATAGTCAAACTGTTATCACACATCTGTATGAAAATAATACACTTACAATTCTAGACTATGGTGCTGAAGGAAAATCTACAGATGAGGAACTTGATGCCGTAAGAGATGAAACCATCAATGCAGTTAAACTGGCTGCTTCAAATAGTTCTGTTCCTGCTGTAAGTACCAAGATAACAGGACTTGCCAAAAACGAATTATTAGAGAAATTGAATCGTGATGAAAAACTTGACGTACAAGAAGAACAAGATTACCAAAATTTAGTAGCGCGATTAGATGCCATTTCTAAGACAGCATACGATCTAGGAGTTTCCGTATTGGTAGATGCAGAAGAATCTTGGATGCAAATTGCCATGGATCGCTTGGTTGATCAAATGATGGAAACTTACAATAAGGATCGTGTTACAATTTGGAATACCTTTCAGCTATACAGAAAAGATAAGCTCGACTTTCTAAAAGAAAGCCACGATCGAGCAAGGTCAAATGGATATTTGCTTGGAGCAAAATTGGTAAGAGGTGCCTACATGGATAAAGAGGCAAATAGGGCAATGGAGATGGGATATGAAAATCCAATTCAAAGTTCTAAAGAAAATACAGATAAAGACTTTAATCTTGCCTTAGATTTCTGTGTAGAAAATCATGAAACAATCGCTTCAGTTTGCGCCTCTCATAATCTAAAGAGTAATCTTCATCAAGCCAAACTGATAGACCAAAATGGGATTGACAAAAAGCACCCACACCTTAATTTTTGTCAGCTTTACGGAATGAGTGACAACATCACTTTTAATCTTGCTAATGCCGGTTACAATGTTGCCAAGTATCTAGTCTATGGTCCTGTAAATGAGGTCTTACCTTATCTAGTAAGACGAGCAAAAGAAAACTCTTCTGTGACAGGAGATATGTCCCGAGAGCTGAAACTGGTTCACGACGAAATGAAAAGAAGGGGACTGCGTTAATATTGATCTGTAGCTAACATCACCAAAGTAAAAATATTAACTATTTCAATTCCTTGCTCCATTGCACGCTTTGCAAACTCAAGATTTTCTGCTCCAGAATTGAAAATGATTTTGACTAGGAACAGCAATCAGCAAATTGGAATTATAAAAAATCTTTTCTGAGATTAGTTTGAGTTATTCATGTGTTCTATAACACATATTAGTCTAATGAAATAATGGTAGTTGTTGAGCGAATGTTTGCTAAATCCTGACAGCATTTCACTAAGATGCATTCTGCTCAAGTTTTAATTGTACAGTAAAAGCAGACTGTTATTAAACATGATTTTTGTTACCAGACATATTTTTTTTCAAGCCAAACAACAAAAAGATACATACAATCATTATTGAAAATGCTAAGAAAATAAAACTTAATATTAAACTTGACCAAGTAGAAATAAGTCCCAATAGTATTGGTCCCGTCATAAACCCAGCAAATCCTATTCCAGAGACTATTGAAATCCCTATGGAAGCGGGAACGCCTTTTGTATTTCCCGCTAATCTAAATATTTCTGGAATAACTACAGAAAGACCCACTCCAAGTATTCCGAATCCTAGGATTGAAAAATAAAAATTAGTACTAACGATCAAAAGATATCCTATAAAAGCAATAGCATTACCGCCAATGATAATATAGAAAGAACCTATTTTTTCGCTAATTCCATCACCAAAAAATCTGCCTAAGGTCATTAAAAGAGAAAAAGCAATAAAACCCAATCCTGCTTGACTTTCATTGACTTGAACTACATCGAAAAGAAATAAATTACTCCAATGCTCAACTGCTCCTTCATTGCACATTATAATAAATGCAACAATTGACAATCCTAAAAGAGGACGAATGTTGTTAAATTTATTTTCACTTTCAATATTTTCAATCTTCTCTTCGACAATTGTAGAATAGAATTTTGAAAAATACCAGTTGGAAAACAAAATGAAAATAGAAATCAACATCATATGTAGTGCAGGATTTGAAAGTAATCCGATCAATATGCTTCCTATACCTGCTCCCAAAAATCCACCTAGACTAAAGAAACCATGAGCTGAAGACATAAAATGTGTTGAGTCTCTTTTTTCAATAGTTGAAACTAAGGCATTCATTGAGACGTCTGTAAACCCTGAAAATAATCCCGTAATCAGAAGGCTACTACACAAGGCATAATAATTAGGTGCAAGCAAGGGTAAATTAAAAGACAATGCATACAAAATTATGCCTAATTTCGTCGAACTACCAATACCAATTTTTTTATTAATAGATGGAATAAAAGGAATTGAAATTAGTAATCCCAGGGCCATACAAAAAAGAGCTATTCCTATTTGTCCATCATCTAATGAAAATTTTGTTTTTATATGAGGGAGATACAATACCCAGGTTCCCGTCATGATATTTATGGAGGCAAATACCCATGCCAGCGAGAAGTAGTTTTTGTTCGATAAAATGCGCTTTAAAGAATTCAAGCCTTAATTGATTAAGTTAAATAAAACTCATAAGGTAATGGTAATCCTAAAAATCAAGATATTTCGGGTCAACAAAGTACGACTTGTTTATTTCAGAATTTTTTACCTTGACCTACCCACATATTGACTTTTACCAATGAATAACAATTTGCTTAAAGCCAGCATTGATCAATGAATCTGCACTTATTGATTGGCCATCCACTTTTATTTCAGCAAGCTCACCTGGAAGCCCAATAAGATTCAATTTGAAACTTTTAATTTCTGAATCATAATTGCCTTCATTACTTTGCACTATTTCCATTTGACCTTGAGTCCCAATTAAAGTGAATTTTGAGTAATTGAAATCTCCTTTCTCGTAAGCATATCCATTTTTATCATCGTCATAAAAATAACTGTCTTCTGTTCCTAGTTTATAATAGACATCCAAGCTAACAGTGTCTATTTTTTTCTCTCCGACAAATTGTTGTATTGGATATCTCGGAATTATTCCGCCAGCTTTTATGAAAATAGGCATTTCGTCTATTGGAGCATTTACTTCATGCTCCTCACCTCCATCATATAGCTCATTGGTCCAAAAATGATACCATTGAGAAGCAGGTAAGTAAACCTTTCTTGATCGCGCAAGATCTTCTATAACTGGACATACTAAAATATGATCTCCACATAAAAATTCATGATCACGGTCTTTCGTTTCAATATCAGACTGATCAAAAAATACTAAAGGTCTCAACATAGGGGTTCCTTCATTATAATATTGATAGAAGGTTGTATAAATATATGGTAGCAATTGATATCTAAGCTCTACTGATTTCCTAAAGACATTTAAGCATTCTTCGCCAAAAGACCATGGCTCCTGATCGCCATGATCACCTGATGAGTGTACTCGATAAAAAGGGTGGAAAATTCCTAACTGAATCCATCGCATCATCAATTCAGGTTTTGGTTCATTAATAAATCCACCAATATCAGAACCACTGAATGAGATTCCTGAAATGGCTAGACGCTGAGCTTGTACGTCTGCGAGCCACAAATGCTCAAAAGTTGCAATGTTATCTCCTGTCCAAACCGATGAGTATCTTTGCAGTCCAGAATATCCTGACCTAGTGATAATAAGGGTACGTTCACCATTTCTAAATTTCTTAACGCCTTCAGCAGTTGCCCTTGCCATCTGCATTCCATAAATATTATGTGCTTTCCTGTGTCCAGTTTGATGACCATCATAATCATGAATCACATCTAATGGGAAGGTTTTACTTTCCACTTCAAATAATGCGGGCTCGTTCATATCGTTCCATACTCCGGCCACACCCACATCTTCGATGAGTCCCTTATAGAGTCCAGCCCACCATTCTCTCACCTCTGGTCTAGTGAAATCAGGGAAATAGCATTCTCCTGGCCAGACCTTCCCTTCAACATAATTACCGTCAATCCTTTTGCAGAAATATCCTTTTTCCATTCCTTCTTTAAAAACAGAATAGTTCTTATCTATTTTGATACCCGGATCTATAATCACCATAGTCTGAAATCCTTGTTCTTTCAAATTTCCTACCATACCTTTTGGGTCGGGAAATCTTTCTTTATCCCAAGTAAAACATCTAAAACCATCCATGTAATCTATATCCAGATAAATGGCATCACAGGGTATACGCAGATCCCTCATTTTAGCAGCAATATCTAGGACTTGTTTTTCTGGATAGTAACTCCACTTGCATTGTTGGAAGCCTAAAGCCCATAAAGGCGGCATCTCTGGCACACCAGTAAGGCGAGTATATCGCTTGCAGACATCCATAAGTTGAGGGCCAGCAATAAAGTAGTAATTCATCTCTCCTCCTTGAGCCCAGAAGCTAGTAACATCTGCTCTCTCTAATCCAAAATCAAAATGTGATTGATAGGTGTTGTCAAAGAAAATTCCATAGGCTCCATTTTTATGTAAGCCATAATATATCGGGATACTTTTGTACAGAGGGTCTGTATCTTTGTGATAACCATATTCATCGGTACCCCAGTTTGTAAATTTCTTTTTCTTTATATTAAGATCAGTTGGTTTATCGCCCAAACCATAAAAGCTTTCTCCTTCTTGGAGTACTTTACTATTTTGAACAATATAACCTCCAAACTTTTCATTCTTTTCCCAATGAAACCCTTTTTCTTCATCACAAAGTACTTTGCCGTCAATTGATTTAAAAGTAACTTTTAAATTTTGTTTATTAATGACACATCTTATGGTAGTGGTCTTCACAATAAACTCGTCACCTCGGTCATCTATGATAAAGTCAACATGAGGATAAACAAATTTTTCATCTAAAGCATATGAAAAGTCATTATCAAAATAACCATCCACACTATATCTTATTCTTAAAATATCATTGGTGATTGGATAAATCCTAAGTTTTAGATCTTCTGAAGATTCTATTTCTATAACACCATCAGTGACAGAATGAGACACATATTGCTTAGGGTAATTTTCCTTCTCACTATAAACAATTTGATTTTTCATATTATTCAATTTTCTAAGCTCGCAAAGCTAATAAACTTAATAACATTTAAACCAAACCTATCATACTATTAGACTCTATAAATGCTGATCTTTTTACAATAATAATACCATCTCTAATACAATATTGATCATTTTCAAAATCCTTTAGCCCTGGCCCTCCTATAATCGTCACGTTGTTTCCTATTCGTACATTCTTATCAAAAATGGCATTTTGAATCATACAGTCAGAACCGATTCCTAATAGTTTGTTATCTGGTAACTGATCCATGTCATCCACTGATTGATAGTAGTTATTACCCATAACAATCGAATCACGTATTATTGTTCTAGGTCCTATCCTAGATCTCACTCCAATAATACAGCGTGAAATTTCTTCAGCGTGACAAATAACCCCTCCTGAAATCAATCCATGTGTAATTTTAGTGCCAAAATATTTTGAAGGGGCAAGCATCCGGGAATGTGTATAAATTTTATCTTGATTGTCATACAAGTGAAATTCTGGCAAGAAACCTGTAAGTCTTAAGTTGGCTTCCATAAAAGAACTAATGGTACCAATGTCTGCCCAGTAACCATCATACATAAAACTACATACTTTATACTCATCACTATTGACAGTATATGGAATAAAGTCTTTTCCAAAATCATTTTTGGTCTTTTTTTCCTCAAATAATTTTTTCATGGTACTTCTTTTAAAAACATAAATACCCATTGACGCAAGATAATTTTTACCCTGTGATACAAAACTATTGGGTAATTCAGATTTCCATTTACCTACTATATCTATAGGAGGTTTTTCAACAAAATCATTGATGACTCCCTCTCCATTTACTTTCATTATACCAAAACCTGTTGTATCCTTCTCTACAACAGGAATGGTTGCGACGGTAACATCTGCATCTTGTTCATTGTGATACTTAATCAATTCCTCTAAATCCATTTTGTATAATTGATCTCCAGATAGCACCAAGATTGTATCGTGATCTATTCGATCATATTTCGACATATTTTGCCTTACTGCATCTGCAGTTCCTAGATACCAATCTGTGTTTTCATTCGTTTGCTCCGCTGCTAAAATATCCACAAAGCCTTTCGAAAATGCATCAAATCTATAGGATTCAGAAATATGTGTATTGAGTGAGGCAGAATTGTGCATTGTTAAAACAAATATCTTTCTAATGTTCGAATTGATACAATTGCTTAAAGGAATATCTACAAGACGATATTTCCCCACAATAGGTACTGCTGGTTTTGATCTATGTTCGGTTAGTGGATGTAAGCGAGATCCGACCCCTCCACCAAGTACTACTGCAATTGTTTTGTCAATCATATCAATTAAGGTATTTAGAATAAAGTTTAGCATAAAGACTCGCTGAGTTATTCCAAGAATAATCAAGCTGAGTTATTGTATGTATCAGTTTTAAAAACTTTTTTTTGTCTTTAAATAATTTTATGGCCCGACTTATGCCATTCATTAAACCATTTTGGTCTAATGTATTAATCACAATTCCTTGGCCACCATTTATCACATCAATCACTGTATCTTTCAGCCCTCCGACATGAGAGGCAATAGGAACTGTACCATAACGCATTGAGTATAATTGATTAAGACCACATGGCTCAAACCTTGATGGCATGATCAAAAAATCACAGCCAGCATATACAAGTCTTGCAAGCTGCTCGTTATAGGCAATTTCTGTTCCCACCACTCCAGGAAAAGCATTCGAAAGATGCATTACTTTTTGCTCTAACTCCTTATCTCCAGATCCCAAAATAAAAGCATTAAACTTCATTTTTGAAGCTAGGCCAGCTCTAATAGCATCAGCTAAAAGATCAGCTCCTTTTTGAAACGCAAATCTTCCTATAAAACCTATAAGCGGTCTATCTTTCTTAAGCTTGTACTTTTCTTGAAGTAAGGCTTTATTCGCTGCTTTAAATGTTATCCAATCTTCTTTTTTATAACTCTTTAGATGTTCTGATAGGTAAGTGTCTGATCGAGGATCCCAATTTTTAGAATCTATCCCATTAAGTATCCCTTGACATTTATTTAATTCAGTTGCATAAAGCGGGGACAAAGTATCTGAATCACGAACCAATTCCAGCATATAAGCAGGTGAAACAGTAATGATCGCCCAAGCACATTTTATAGCCGTAGCAAGACTATTTATCTGTCCATCCCAATCCAGCACACCCAGATCAGAATCAGCAATTTCTGGAAGAAAGCTCTTGACTTCGTTCCACACAAATTGCCCTCTATAAGAACCGTTGTGAATGGATAAAATAGATGGGTTATTTTTTAATTTTTTATACTTAGGGCAGAATTTCATAAAGAACGGTATCAGCCCCATCATATGATCATGCACATGTACTATATCAAATTTCTCATAACGAACAATCAACCATTCCATCACTGCTGTCTGAAAAGCAATATTTCTTTTTGGCTCATCTTTAAATCCTTGTCCATTCTCAGCCAGATAAATAGAATCTCGATCAAACAAACCTGGCAGATCAATACAATAAAATGGAAATGGCATTCCAGTGGATGTTAGTTTTTGTACAGTAAAGCTTTGTTTTTGGTCTCCAATTGGGAAAGTGCCTTCATAGATGGTTGTAAATATTTTATCCAAAAACCATTTGATTTTATATTTTGGTATCACCACTGAAGCCAGTATGTCGTGTTCAGGAAGATATGCTGGTAAGGCACCTACGACATCCCCCATTCCTCCTGCCTTAGCAGCAGGATAGCATTCGCTACTTACATGAAGAACATTTTTCATTCTATTTTTTTATTGGTTTTAGAATTAATCCTCCCAATGGTGGTAAGGTAAGTTCAATAGAGGCATTTCTATGTTGCCATGGAAATTCTTCACTTTTAATTGTCTCTTTATTCAAGACTCCAGATCCCCAAAAATCTTTATCGTCACTGTTTAAAATTTCTTTGTAGTTATAAATTCCTGATACGCCTACACGATAGTCATTTCTAACTACTGGGGCATAGTTCAATACAAAAATCAAATGTTCATCCTTTGATTTTCTTATAAAAGAAAGGACTGAATTCTCGTGATCAGAATAATCTATCCATTCGTATCCTTCTGGTTTATAATTGATAGCGAATAACGACTCTTCCGTTTTATAAATATGATTGAGTTGTCGGACAAATTTACTAATCCCCTGATGAGGCGCATAATCTAATAGATCCCATGACAATTCCAAATTCACATCCCACTCAGAGGTCTGACCAAATTCACCACCCATAAATAGAAGCTTTTGCCCAGGGTGGCCGTACATACTTAAGAACAATAATCTTAAATTAGCAAATCTCTGCCATTCATCTCCAGGCATCTTTGACACCAATGCAGATTTACCATGTACCACCTCATCATGAGATAAAGGAAGCACAAAATTTTCGGTAAAGGCGTAGGTGATACTCCTACTCATATCTCCAAGATGATACCTCCTGTGAATCGGATCTTTTTCCATAAATTCAAGTCCATCATTCATCCATCCCATCATCCATTTAAGACCAAAGCCTAATCCTCCCTCATGCACAGGGACGGTAACGCCATTGTATGCAGTTGACTCTTCTGCAATCATTTGTATATAAGGGAAATCTTTGTACATGGCTTTATTGAGGTCTTGAAGAAAAGAAATGGCAGCTCGATAAAAATTAGAACCATCTTCATTAGGAGTCCATGCTCCTTCCTCTCGGGAATAGTCTAGATAAATCATGGAAGCTACTGCATCAACCCTGATACCGTCAATATGAAATTCTTTTGCCCAATAGTGTGCACTTGAAAGTAGAAATGATCTAATCTCTGGTCTTTCATAATTAAAAATCAAACTCTTCCAATCTGGATGGTATCCCTTAGATTTATCGGGATGCTCATAAACCTTTGTGCCATCAAAATCCGCCAAAGCATGTTCATCATCAGGAAAATGACCGGGTACCCAATCCAAAATAACACCTATACCAGCTTGATGAAATTGATCTATCAAAAACTTAAGTTCTTCAGGTGAGCCATATCGACTTGAAGATGCAAAAAAGCCCGTACAGAGATAGCCCCAAGATGGATAAAATGGATGTTCCATGACTGGCATAAACTCCACGTGCGTAAAGTTCATTTCTTTGACGTAAGATACAAGTTCAACCGCCAGTTCCTTATAGTGTAATGATCTGTGTCCTTTTTTTTTCCAACTTCCTAGATGCACTTCATAAATGGACATTGGACTTTGCAGTCCATTAATTTGTTTTGCTTGAGTTAACCAAGCTTCATCCTGCCATTCATAAGATTGATCCCATACTATACTTGCAGACTTAGGTGGTATTTCACTCAATCGAGCATAAGGATCTGCCTTCTCTCTGACCTTAGAGTCGTGATGAGAATATATTCTATATTTGTATAACTCTCCATTTTTCATTTCGGGAATAAATCCTTCCCATATTCCCGAATTATCCCATCTTACATTCAACGCATGTTTTTCTCCATTCCAATGATTAAAATTTCCAATAACTTCAACTTTTGAGGCACCAGGTGCATATACAGCAAAGTAGATACCATGCAAACCTTGCAATTCTATTTCATGACTGCCAAATTTATTATAAAGCTGAGTGTGATGACCTGATGAAAATAATTGGATATCAAAACTGGTAAACAAAGTATGTGGTGTTACCAATTGAGACATATGAATAGGCTTGTGTGAAAGAAATTGATTAATACTCAATATAATTTTTTAAAACCAATTTTTAAAGCCGAATAAACATATTTTGGAATTTATATTATAAAAGAATTAAAGATTGGGCCAATAAAAAACAACTCTATTAAAAGAAAAATCTTATCTCTCGATTAGCTATATAATCTAAGTGTTGGTTTATTTTTTAGGGTGCATTTTTTCTTAGAATTTTGGTGGAGTAGTACTCCAGTAGGCTCTACTATAGCTTCATTTTTAGTTCTGAATCATGATGATGGTAATGCAAACTATTTTGATTCTGATAGAAATTGCGGTCGTTCAGTCCGCTGTCTAAAGGATTAAGAGGGATAGAAATCGATTCATCATTCAAAACCAAGCATTAACGATCCTCTAATCACTTTCCTCTTCTGCATCAGTAAGCCATAAAGGGTATCACTTTAAACTGATAGGTGAATAGTTTATGTTTAAAACCCAACTGATATATTGAATTTGCCAAATTTAATAAGTAGTTTACAACAAGGCGTAAAATTTGGTTTATTCCCTTGTGACTCTTAGTTAAGCAACAAGAGTTAAAAATTAAACACTACTTTTTCCCTCCTCTTATTAACCACATTTCGTATCAAATTAGGAATAATAATGACACCTGCAATTAAGTGTGAATAATAGCTGATGATTCTCCAAAAAAGTATCCTTTTGATTACCGATTACACAAAATATCAACCACTCACGCATTGATATTAATCACTTACTCATTCACTGAATTTATTTAATGAATAGGCTATAACTTATGTAGCGTTATCACTCTGATTACAATTAAATCAGAGTCTGAAATTCATTAAAATCAACATATTATTATGAAACAATTTTTTCTCATCCTTATTTTATGGGGTTTAGGATATTGCCTACTTGCCCAAGTACAGCCAGGCTTGCATGTGGACGAAGATCATACTGTGTTATTTGGAAAGGACACCATATCATCTGGAATTAAATTATTGTGGTATCCCAGCAAAGCAGCATTCCGAGCTGGGAAAACGAATACTACTGAATGGATCTATAATAATGTAGGCCCATTCTCAGCTGCATTTGGCACTGACACGGAAGCTAGAGGAAATTATAGTTCGGCATTTGGATTGAGTACCTGGGCTCTATCTTATGGTGAGACATCAGTGGGTAGATACAGCCTTGGTGGAGGTAATGCTACGAGCTGGCTTGGGACAGATCCATTATTTGAGGTAGGTAATGGGTCAGGTACATCTGCAAGAGCCAATGCATTTACAGTCTATAAAAATGGGAATGCTGAGTTTCAAAGATCCATCAAGTTGGGTGATCACATTGGATCATCCGTATCAAATGGTTCTATTAGATATAATGGCTCTGACATTCAAGGTCGAGTAGGTGGAGTGTGGCAATCTTTAACCAGTGGCAATGGATCTGGTGGTACCACTCCTTGGTCTACTTCCGGTTCAAATGTTTATTATAATAATGGTAATGTAGGGATTGGTACATTGAATCCGCAAGACAATCTTTACATTAACGGAGGAGGATCAGTGGCTGATGAAATAGGGATTTCCTTAAGACAATTCTATCAGTTTGGATCAGCAACATATTCTAAAGTAGGAAGATTATGGCAATCCGCGAGTTCACTAAACCTGGGAATCCTCGGAGGTGACGCTGAACTAAAAATATTTGACTCGACTATACGTTTTGAAAGCAATGATTTCACTACTTTTTGGGGTTTTAACTTTCATCATGGAGAGGGTAATTTTAATCAAGATTATAGAAATCAAACATGGTTGAAAAAATCGTGGAGATCAGACTTAGGTGATTACTTATACTTAGGTTCTACCGGTAATAGACCAATCAACAACCAACACGCTATGGTATTATCTCAAACAGGTGGAATACAGTTTGGTAAAGGCAATACAAATGATGGAAATGGGCTTGGATCGGATATAATTAAAATGACAATCGGTTCTGTCAATACGATGCAATCTACCTCTCCTATGAATATATACGCACTTAATGATGTGGTCAGCTTCTATCGTAATGGCGAATCTGGTGGTGTTACCATAGGCAGCAATGATCTGCCAACAGGATATAGATTAGCTGTTGATGGCAGGATAGCTTCTGAAGAAGTATTGGTCCAGCTTTCAGGTAATTGGCCAGACTACGTATTTGAAGAAGAGTATGATCTGATGGATTTAGATCAATTGGAATCATTTATTAGAAAGAATAATCATTTGCCTGGTGTACCTACAGCTTCTGAAGTCAAAGAAGATGGAATAGAAGTTGGAGAAATGCAAAAAATGCAAATGGAGAAAATTGAAGAGCTGACGCTTTATATCATCGAATTACAGAAAGAGATTAAGAAACTTAAATCAAAAGTTGACGGATTATGAAAAAGAGTACATTAATAACTCTCCTATTTGGATTGGTATCAACTTGTGTTTTTTCTCAAATCAATTTGGATGAAGAGTTACGGGAAAAACTAAAGGATAAGACTAATTTTCAGGAAATTAAGCGCACTACCTTAGATCATTTTAATCAAAGATCTAACTCAATTAATAATCAAACTAAGAATAATAAGAAACATCTAAAGCACCTGAATCGTAAATTTTGGATAGATGAATTCTATGTTAATGCAGATGGAACACCAGGCAATAGAACAAAAATTGATTATGAGGCTGTCACAAAACTTAAGAATGAAAATAGGAATTTCAAAAGTGCCCAGCTTAATCCGTGGACATTAGAAGGACCAATTGACATAGATGAGGATGATGTCAATAACAGTGATGGTATTGGCAGATTTCATCACATAGCTTTTCATCCGACTAATTCCAATATCATGTGGGCAGGTTCTCCTTTAGGGGGATTATTCAAAACTGAGAATGGGGGTGCTTCATGGTTCCCACTAACAAGTTATTTACCTTCTTTAGGTATAGCTGGAATTGCAGTAAATTCATTAAATCCTCAAATAATTTATGTTATTTCTGGTGACTCAAATCGTAGCGGTGGCTGGTTTTCTCAAACAAATTATCAACAAGGTGATGATAGCGGTATTTTTAAATCTATAGACGGAGGTCTTTCTTGGACTTACAGTGGATTGGAGGGAAATGTGGGTCGTGATATTTTAATACATCC
>CALHKJ010000434.1 GCA_938033975.1 uncultured Saprospiraceae bacterium
ATCAAGCTTCCAAAGATTGATGATAAAAGAATGACTTCTGAGCAAGCCGCAGAATTGACCCTTGAGGAAATCAAGAAACTGGTTGAAGAGGAGTTACCAGGATCATTTAAAGAGAAGAAGAAAAAAGCGGCTAAGAAAAAGCCTGCTGCCAAAAAGAATCCTGCAGCAAAGAAAACTGCAGCCAAAAAGGCACCAGCAGCTAAAAAGAAATAATAAACAGAGCCATCCATATTGGATGGCTTTTTTTGTGCTTTGATTCTAAAAATTTCTTTTACTTTTAGTTACAAAAGAATCCAATTGGAATTTTACTCAGCCAAACAAATCGATTTTTATTTTGACCACAAGGAGTTTGTGGACTTTCTTCAAGAGTTTTATAAGAAGGATATTTTTACGCCTATACGTCATCATCATCAACTTGGAGAGGACAGTGATGGCACCATGCTGATTATGCCCAGTTGGAGTACTGGAGATTATATGGGAGTAAAACTGGTAAATGTTTTTCCCGAAAATAGAGAAGTACCAACCATCAATGGTCTATACGTTTTAATGAATAGGAAAACGGGTGAAATGCTAGCTCAATTCGATGGGCTCTCTTTGACTTGCAAAAGAACAGCCTCCGTTTCTGCCTTGGCTGCAAAACTAATCTCTCCTACACGAAGGAAGACTATGCTTATGATTGGAACTGGAAATATGTCAGAAGAGTTGATCAGAGCACACCATCGAATTCAACAATTTAGTTCAATCTATATTTGGGGAAGGAATTATGAAAAAGCAAAAGCTAAAGCAAACTTGCTAAAAAAAGAAGGCTATCCGATTGTCGCTATCGCAGATAAAAATTCTATGATGAAGGCGGCCGATTTGGTCTCTGTAGCCACTTTAAGTGAAAAACCGCTAGTATTTGGAAAAGACCTTCAGCATGATGCATATGTAGACTTGGTAGGTTCGTATAAGCCGACTACTAGAGAAGCAGATGATGAAGTTATACAAGGTGCCAAAATATTTGTGGACAACTATGCAGCCTTGGAAGAAAGTGGAGATCTTAAAATTCCTATGGATGATGGTATTATTGGCAGGCAAGATATCCTTGCTGATATCATCGAATTAAGTAAAGAAGCCTATGTGCCGAGTGTTACCGAACATGACAAAATTGTATTTAAATCGGTAGGTTTTGCAGCTTCAGATTTGGCTTGCGCCGTATTTATTTTGAAACAGTACGGATACAGTGTTTAAGCAATAACTTGTGCTATTCTCTTTCCAATCTCATCAAATACTTGTTCGCCTTTTAGTATTTCTCTTAAGTAGTGGTAGGCCGTTTTCATCGCCGCAAAGTTTGCAGGGACAATAAGTTGTTCGATTTCTTTATTGATTCTGCTTGCGTTGAATTCACTTTGAATAAGTTCAGTCACCACCTGCTTTCCTGCAATAATATTTACCAATGAAATCCAAGGCAATTTGACAACTTGTTTTGCAATGCTATATGATAAGCCTGAAGTTTTATAGATCACAATTTGTGGTGTGCCAATGAGTGCCGTTTCTAAAGTAACGGTTCCACTTTTAGTAATAGCAATATCTGCTTTCTTGATGATCTCATGATTGTTGGTCCCAAAACTTAGATTACTGAATGCTTCTGATTGATATGCTTGAATGTCTGCCAAGGTCAGTCCAGGAGCAATTGCAATTGTAAATTCATCTTGAGGTCTTGACTTGATGAGCTCCAGAAAAACGGGCATGTGTTTTTCTAATTCTTGTTTTCTACTTCCTGGTAGAATTGCAATTTTCAAATTATTCGAATTGTAAGCTTGAGATTCTTTAGGAAGAATTTGAGCTTCTAGTGGGTGCCCAAAATATTGTGCTTCGACTCCTAGACCTTTGTAGAATCCTTTCTCAAATGGAAGTATGACAAAGAGTTGATCAATGTCTCTTTTAATGGCCTTATATCGATTCTTTTTCCATGCCCATATTTGTGGTGCTACAAAGTATACATTGTGGTAGTTTCTTTCTTTTGCCCACTTTGCCATTCTTAAATTAAAGCCTGGATAATCTATGAAGATAATTTTGTCGGGATTAAATGCTGTAATATCCTCTTTGCAAAAAGCAAAGTTCTTTTTAATGGTCCCAATATTTTTCACCACTTCAAGAAATCCCATGAAAGCAGTTTGGCGATAATCCATTGCCTGATTCTTATCCACTGCAAGCATTTTATCACCACCCCAAAATCGAAATGAAGCTTGTGGATCATTTGCCTTTAAGGCAGACATTAATTGTGCACCATAAATGTCACCTGAAGCCTCTCCTGCAATGATGTAATATTTGATAAAATTGGATTTTAAAAATGAGCCATTAGATAAGAGCCATACTTCCAAATCCATGCTCCAATATAAATAGCCATTGGCAACATAAATCCACGAATGGTTTGATCCCATTTCTTATTGCTAAAAATCTGAAGAGGGATAATAGCAGCAACAAGTGAAAATAAATAGGTAGTTCGCTGGCGACGATCAAAACCTAGTCCATTTCCTACCTCTGCAACAAGGTCCATTTTTGCCAAGATGACAAATACTTGTTCGATTACAAAATAAGCTAGGATAGGGTAGACTGCACCGATCAGTATGCCGATCATAATTTTGTTGACTGGATGCTCGTGTCTCATGCTCATAGTGACTCCATATATTTTAATTCAGGAATAGCTTCAAATCTAGTAAGGTCGTACATAGATGGAACGATAGAAACATAGCCTGTATTGAGTGCTCTTACATCTCCTCCATGATTTTCTGGATCACTATCCACAAAGTTTCCGGCCAACCAATAGTATTTTCCTCCTCTTGGATCAGTTCCTTCTTTATAATCTTCAACCCATCTAGCATTGGCTTGACTACATACTTTGATTCCTTGTATTTCGCTCATAGGCAAATCAGGTATGTTGACATTCAATAACTTTGCCTCAACCAACTCCTTGTTCAATACTGCTGCAATTATCTTCCTTGCATATTCTTGAGAAGCAGAAAAGTCAGCCTTCCATGTATGATTCAGTAGAGAAAATCCGATAGAAGGAATCCCTTCGATGCTTGCTTCCATAGCTGCAGACATGGTGCCCGAGTAGAGAATATTGATACCTGCATTTCCACCATGATTGATTCCTGATAAGCAGAGATCAGGTTTTACATCATTGAGTAATACATTCTTGGCAAGTTTGACACAATCCACTGGGGTACCTGTACAAGCATATGATTCAATACCAGAAAATATATCTTGTTTTTTTAACCGAAGAGGATCTACAATTGTGATTGCATGTCCTTGTCCTGATTGCGGACTATCTGGCGCAACTACCAGAACCTCTCCAAATTCTTTTGCTACTTCTACCAAGGCTGCAATGCCCGGAGCCGTAATCCCATCATCATTAGTAACTAGTATTTTTTTCCTTTCTGACATGCTTATTATTTAAGTGCCAAAATTACACATTTATGATGGATGATTTAGGAAATATGATCTAGGATGTATGATCTAGGATTTTAGGATTTAAATTTTTGATGCATAACTTAAAAGTGAGATGTCAAAAGTCAAAAGTCCAATGTCAAAAATCAGTCATAAGTCTTTCGTCTCAAGTCTTTCATCTTTAATCCAAGATTTACGCAATAACTTCAATCCCCGCCAAGAGGTGTTCAACTTCTTTTTTGATTAAAGGAAGTGTAGAGAGTGGTGGCATTTTGAATTCATCGGAATAGTGCCAGTAGATACATTTTTTGACCTGCTCAGGAAATTTTTTTCTCATCATTGTGAGATGTTCTTCCATATTCATGCAGATTACCCTGTCACAAGCATCAAAATAGACCTGTTCTAATTGATTGGGTATCATATCATCTTCTTCGATGAGCTGACCCATTTCGCCAAGATAATCTAGAGCTGGATTGGATTTCTTCAATCGCCTATTATCTAAGTTTATGTCGAAACCAGCAGAAAATGCCTTGGTTTTAATGTTTTTCTCTTGACAAAGCGCATTGAAATAAAGGCAAGCAAACTTACTTCTGAATCTATCGTGAGTCCCTATGAATAGTATCTTGTACATATTAACAAAAATACTAATATGTTATCAGACCACCAATTTTTTAACATTATTACCTTCCAGAGATCTTAAATACGATGGTACCTCTAGTTTCTTCCCATTCAGACTTCTCAAACCAGAATTCTTTAGCCTTTCTGATAGCCAATGAAATAATACTTTGCGTACTTAATGACGAATTAGAAGCATTAAACTCAGCAGAATCAACTCTTCCACGATCATTGACAACGACATCGATAGAAACTGTACCTCCTTCATCAGCCAAGATTAAAATATTTGGTTGTTGAAGCAGTTTTCTGCTACCTAGTCCATTTCGAATTAATAAGGTAAGATCTTCGTCTACATAAATCTCATTTACCGAATTATCGATTGGTTGCGTGGGTTTAGTAATAACAACTTCATCCTCTACCTGCGGCACAGTTTGACTTCCTGTAGTGTTGCCAGTTGTACTTCCTGTTCCAGGTTTTGTAGGGATTGGCTTGGTTGTAGGTTTTGTAATGGGTCCATCATTAGATGTAGTTGGCACAGGCTTAGTTTGACTAGGAGTACTAGTTGTGGTTCCACTAGCTGTACCTGCACCAGGTCTTGGACGTGGTCCTGAATTTGGTACATTTGCCACTATATCTTTACAATATTTATTAGCCTGTAAGCTAGCTTTGTTATAACCCATGCTAGCTGCTTTTTGCCAGTTTCCACATGCATCTTCAAAAGCCTCCATTCCTAAATAACATTCACCTCTCACAAAAAACAATTCTGGATCACTTGATCCACAAGCCATTAAGGTATTTAGAGAGTTGATAGCTGCTTCATGATTTCCTTGTCTATAATCTGTCATTGCAAGTAACTTGGTTGCCTCCATGCTCGCACCCTTCATTTTGATATAATTGATCAGATCTTCTTTCACTCCTCTGTATGAAGCCAACATGTATTTTGCTGAAGCTCTTTTAACCAATGCATCTTTATAATCTGGTTGCTTTCTGATGACTTCACCAAATTGCTTGATTGCATCTGCGTAACGTTCAGTCTTTAATAAATATTCAGCTTTTATATATACAAATTCTATCTCGTCTTCAACATCTTGACTAAAACCTGAAAATGCTATTCCTATCAGTAGGCTGGTAATAATATATTTCATCATAACATCTTGTTTTTATTTTGACGTGCTTGCGTCGATATTAGTTATTTTGACAACGTAAAATTGGCATTAAAAATTCGTTAAATAAATATTATTGTTCTAATTGATCTATCAAATCCCAAGGTCTTAGCCTATTAATGTTGACTGAAAAGCTAATTTTCCTACCAAAATCTTCAGAATCATAAACTTGTTTGATTCTCTCTGATTGCAATAGCGAAAGATAAATTCCAAGATCTCCGTCAAAGAATTCTAGTGCTAGGCCGGCATCATAAATAAAATTCCATTCAAAAGATTCATCCTCAATAGGGCTTGCATAAAGACCTAAATCTAAATAGGGTTTGATCGGAATGATATTAAACAAAGGCACAGGTATATCGGATTTTAAGTTGGCAGCAAACAATGCATGATTACTTTTTCCTAAGCTTCCTTGATTATAAATCAATGGCGTTTTGAATCCACCCTGTTGTCTCGTAATCTGTTGTTCAGTCCAACGCATTTGTTCTGATCTTCCAAACCAATAATCAGAAAAGGCCACATCGGCTCTTTCATTATATGAAAGATTCAAACTTCCCTGCGCAAGCTCATTGTTATAACTATTTACATGTCTGCTGGTATTAATCGGGAAATATCCGAGAAAGACACGATAGTGAAAATTACTTTTTTCTGAATAAGCTAACTTACCTGCATAGTCCGCTGATAATCTTAAAATTCTTCCATCTTCACCAAAAGGTGCTTCGTAATTGTGAAACATTATGGACACCTTCATTCTACTTGGTGTCAATGCAGTTTTTACAACGCGGTTAAATTCTAATAGATGAAAATTACTTGTCTCATCTAATTCAGCAGGGACAATACCATCCACTCCAAATCTTCTTCTCAAATTAATGAATGTGTATTTTAACCATTCTTCTTTTTGTTTATCAAAGTATGGATTTACAAATAAGCTAACTGAAGGAGCAAATCTATCATACCAATACAATTGATCTGTGTCTGATGGAGGCGTTCTATATGCAAAATGCCTATAATTAACACCGAGCATAATTTTTCTAAATACCGAAGAGTTCAGCATTATATCTTGCTCAAAATTTCCGGTTCCTACCAATCTCTTTGAGCCAAAATCAAATCCAAAGTTTCCATTAAATCTGGTCCACTTCTGAGGGAATGCAGAATTGTAAATACTAATGAATGGCATGAGTCCATTATGGACATTATAAGCAAGCATCGGCATAAAAAACAACTCTGCTCTATTTGGATCATCGACCTGCGCCAGGAATTTTAACTTAGGTTTTTTGAAGTTGCTACCATTCAATACCTTGACATTATTTTGTGGATTGACGTCCACATATGGAATTTTTCCATTAACCGCCAACTTGTCAAAATCCTTATGATTGAGCTCCACAGTTTTCTGTCCTTCAAATGCTTCAACCCACTGATGAGCTACCCATTCTCCATCTTTTTGAAAATCTATCCTAACTGGGATATTTAATTGTCCCTTGTTTTTTATTACTACATCATTTGCCGAAAGGCTTGAAACAGCATGATCAACAAATCCATCACTTGTTAGTACATCCTTAAAAAACCAATCCAAATCTTCCCCTGATGTTTCTTCAAAAACTGCTTCTACATCTTGCGGTTTTGGATGTTTGAATTTCCACTTGTCGTAATATGCATGGGTGCATTTCGACATCATTTCTTCTCCTAAGTATGTTTCTAAATACTTCAGACTCCAAGCAGGATATTCATAGGCGCTGAAGCCGTAATTGATGCTATTCAATTTTGAGCAGTGGGTGCTGCAAGCTTGATTTCTTCCTCTTTTACATTGCCATACCAATGAGCTTTCTAATATGGTAGCATCAGAATCTCCTTGAAGAAATTTGGGTAACATATCATCATAGGTCCCTTTTTCATAAAATTCATCATTGTACTTATGATCATAAAATGAATTTATTCCTTCATCCATCCAAGCGTTTTCTCTCTCATTTGATGCTAAGATTCCGTAGAACCAATTATGACCGACCTCATGTGCAATCACATGATCTACTGCTTGATCACTACTTTTTGTATCTATTGTTGTAAGCATAGGGTACTCCATCCCTCCACCTGTTCCTCCAGGACTTTGTACAACTGTTGCTTGAGGGTATGGATAGTCACCGACTTCGCGAGAGTAGAATAAAATTGAATTTTTTAAATACTGCATGGCATTAGTCCAAGTTTCTGGAGCGTCAAACTCATACACATAGAGATCAATCTTTTGACCACTTGGAAGTTCTACAAAGTCTTTTTGAATCTTAAAATTATGGTATGCGCACCAAGCAAAGTCATGTACATTTTCAGCTTTGAAGCTAAATGTTTTTGTATCACCTTTTTTACCCTTTTTCTTCAATGGATTACCTGTTGATGCAACTTCATAATTTTTAGGTACCGTGATATTCACCTCATATTTTCCAAATTCAGAAAAGAATTCTCCCAAATCTAGATAGGGCATTTGATGCCAACCATCTGCATCATATACGGCAGGTTTTGGAAACCATTGGGTTATTTGATAGTAACC
>CALHKJ010000435.1 GCA_938033975.1 uncultured Saprospiraceae bacterium
TTTGATCCTTGCTCCATTACAAAATCAATACCGATGCCTCCTTCAATTATAGTAACTTGACATTCTTTATCTTTCAGACTAGCTGCCAATTCATTTTTCGCTTCGTTGCTCTTATCTGCAGAAGTACCAAACAGTTCGAAATGAATTTGATTTTTGGCAACCCCTCTGTCTTTTAGAAACCCATCTATTAGTTCAATCATCGCTTCCGGACCACACATGAAATAGTGATCAATAATGCCTGTATCACAAATTGTCTTGAAAATTATTTCTAACTTTTCTTGATCTATTCTCCCATTAAATAAGGGAACAGATCTTCTCTCCTTGGTTAAGAAATAAAATATTTCAAAACGCCCCATGAATTTATTCTTCAATGCCTCCAATTCTTCTTTCAATATTATTGAGGCAGTTGTTTGGTTGATGAAGAACAATTTGAAACTTGAGTTTGGTTCTGATTCTAGGTGTGTTTTGATAATTGAAAGAATTGGAGTTATGCCAGAGCCAGCAGCAAAGGCTGCATACTGTCTTGTCTGATTGGGATCAATCTCAATAAAGAATTTCCCATCCGGAGGCATTACTTCAAGTTCATCCCCCACTTTTAAAACTTCATTAGCATAACTAGAGAATCTTCCACCTTCAATTTTCTTGATTCCAACCTTCCATTCTTTATCCAAAGGGCTTGTGCAGAGCGAGTAGGATCTTCTTAGCTCTTCGCCATTAATTTCAGATTTGAGTGTAAGGTATTGTCCTTGCTTAAAGCCAAAAACTTCATGCAGATCTGTGGGCACATCAAAAGCAATTACAGAGCAGTCTTTGGTTACTTTCTCTATTTCAGATACTCTCAATTTATAGAAGCTTTTCACACCTTTAATTTTGTATTGTAAATTTAACTAACATTTGTTAGTTAGTCAAGAGGAAATCAAAAATTCTTAGTATTTATGACTCCTTTCAATAGAATAGATTTCATTTGGAAGGATAATTCACCCTCATCAATGCCTTGTTTCTTAGAGTACCATAGGTTCAAGGTCCTGAGACTTGATAATATAGAGAACAACATTACCTCTATATTCAGGTCTTGAATTTCCTTTTTCTCCACCCCTTGCTTTAAAATGTTCCTGAAATTTTCTTCATAAGTAATACGCATATCGAGAAAATATTTCAAGTCCGGTTCCTGGAGATGCATCCAATCATTGTTAAGTGAAAATAAGGCTTTTGAATTTTCAATGGTGATTTTGACATGAAGATCTATGACCCTATTAAGCTTCTCAACTGTAGCATTTTGGGAAGTAATAATATCATTCATACCTGAGGTGAATTCTTCAGCCACTGAAATCACAATGCTAGAAAGTAGTTCTTGCTTTGATGAGATATGGTTATACAAAGAAGCAGCCTTGATCCCCATTGATTCTGCAAGGTCTCTCATGGAAACTGCACTATACCCTCGTTCGCTAAAAAGTTGAGCTGCAGTCTTTAAGATTTCATCCTTTCTTTCTTCTCCTTTCATTATGTTAAAGATAGGCTTTTGAATGAAAATGAAAATAAGAATGAAAATGAAAATGCCTTGCTGAATTTACTATGTCTGCCAGTTGGTGGATTGAAATTCTTTCTACTGAATTCGAAGAATATAAATTATCTTTTGACCTTAGGAAAAGATAATATTAGAATCAGGGATGAATTGGGCTTGGAGGGCCTTTTACACTTCAGTTTCTCCTATATTTAATCTAATTGCAAATAATTAGCAAAATCTTGCAGCACTCTGAAAATATTGGTGTAATACTATATACAGAGGCACTTACAAGATGTTTTTGCTTTTTAAATAGCAAACTAATTCAAATGAAGAACTTTAAAATTCAATCTTATCTATTTATATTTTTGGTCCTTTTGACCATTTCTTCTTGCGCAGATAATGACAATGTACTCCCTGCTATAAATAACATACCAGAACCAACTCAGCAAATATTTTCAACTATATATGGTATAATTCAAGACGAAGAAGCTTTAGCAATAGAAGGAGCAATGGTTACTATAGCAGATGAAATCTTCACCACAGATAAAAATGGTTATTTTAAAATAGAAGGATTTTTCAACTCGACTGGCATAAACATGAAAGTGAGCAAGGAAGGTTATTTTGATGGAAATGGAATTGTAATACCATACCTTGATACTTCAATTAGAGCAAACATGACCTTAGTTAAAAAAACAGCAAATACTTCAGGTCTATCTAATGAGAAAATCACTTACGAAGATGGAAATCTTTTCGTTGAATTGAACGCAAACGTTTTTACAATCAATGACTTGGATTACAGCGGAGAAATTAATATTGCTTCAAAGTTTCATTTTCCTTCTGATTCTGATTTTAATCAAATATTTCCTGGTCAATTTTTTTCTGAGAATTCAGAAGGCAGAAAAATTCTTGAACCATATTCTATTTTAAATTTTGAATTATTTGACAATGCAGGAAATCAACTGAATATAAGTTCGCCTGCCAAGCTTGTTTTGCCTATAGATCCATTTAAGTTGTCTGAAGCACCTGATCAGGTAGCCATGTGGTACTTAGATATAGAAACAGGCTTTTGGATTGAAGATGGCACAGCTATACGAAATGGAACAAATTACGAAACTGAGGTAAGTCATTTTACTTTATGGTGTCCTGCGCTCGCTTCAAGTGTTATTGAAATTTCTGGTAGTGTGATACAGAATGATATGCCCTTTCCTCATGCCCGAATGGAAATAGAATTTGCTGATTACAAAAGTCTCTTTTTCTCTGCAACAGATGGCAGCTACAAAAAGTATATTGCTAAAAACAAAGACTTCGATTTACTTGTAAAAAATAGATGTCAAGAAGTAATCAGCACGAATAGTATCACTGGTTCAGAAACAGATTTTATATACGATGTAAATATTTCAAGCTCCTTCAACTTTATTACCATAGCAGGTATGCTTACTTGCCCACCAGAAAATGAAGTATCTTCTTCTTATGTAGTAATAAGTAATGGCATATGGACAGAAGTAGTCATTCCGGAGGAGAATGGCACATTTAATTACCAAATGCAAGATTGCGAAAATGTAGAAATCTCTGTTGTCGGCTTTGATCCAATAAGTGATAAAAGAAGTTCAATACAGACAATCACAGGCTCAAGCACAGATCTTGTATTGGATGTGTGCACCGAAGAATTGCTTGGATCTATAACAATCAATATGGAGGGAGAGGAACCCCATATCATCAATGATTGTAGGATGCTTGAAAGAGAAGACCGCGAATTTCCATTTTCAGGTGCTTTCTATAAATTAGAAGCTGTGGATAATTTTGATGGATCAGGTGAATATGCAATATATGATTGGATTGAGATTTATGTAGACGACCCTTTGGATACCGAAGCTGCATCTAATCCGGTAGGACCAGTGATTTCTTCAATCGATTTTTCAGAAAATGTACCTTATCATTTTTTCTTTTCTCCTGTAAATCCAATTTTGATTGAAGAAAATGAAATCTTTGTAACCATTCTGATACCTGAAACTGACATAATTAGAAGTGATGGTTCTGGTGGCCAAATCACTAAACAAGGTTCAGTTACTTTTAATGCTATTAAATAAAAACAAAATGCACACTTTATAAACAACAATAGTATTCTCGAAAAAGAATTTGGAAATAAATAGACTCATATCAGCTTGTTTAAATAAGGATAGAGCAGCCGAAAAGGCACTATATCTACACTATGCAAAGTATCTCTATGGTATCTGCAGAAGATATAGTCGGAACGACACACAAGCTGAAGACTATCTACAAGAAGGTTTTGTGAAAATATTTTCAAATTTATCATCATTTGATTCTTCCAAAGGCAACTTCCAAAGTTGGATAACTAGAATTACAATCAATGCCATTTTCTCCTTGAAGCGGAAGGATAAGCTTGTTTATGTTTTAGATGACAACACCACTGCCCTAGCCAATATGGAAGAAGAATCAGACGAAGTACTCAATCATCAAATTGAACCAGAAGTTCTATTACAAGCAATTCGACAACTACCAGAAAAATATAGTATGGTTTTAAACTTATATGTATTTGAAAATTTGACGCATGAAGAAATTTCGGGCTTTATAAATATTGAGACCAGCAGTGTCAGATCTAGATTTACTCGTGCTAAAAAGTTATTAAAAAATATTCTAACAAATAATAAATCCATTGCATCATGAATGAGAAGTGGAAAGAAATAAAAAAGGCCTCTGAAGGATTAGGAAATAATCTTGATCTTGATAAAGCATGGGAAAGATTCGACAACAGTCGAGAGAAAGATAAAAAAAGACCTATTCTTTGGTGGCTTTACGGCTTAGGTGGTTTGGCATTGACATTATTGTTTGCCCTCACAATGTATTTTGGGTTTTGGTCTTCCAATAGCAATGATATCTCAAAAGTCACATATCCAGTTGCACCAACTGAAATATCTGAAAATAAGAGCATCAAAGAAAAAGCAGACACTCGATCCAAAAGCAATTCAAATACTTCTACAATACAGGATAAAGAAGTATCTAAGCCAAATCTAAATCTAGTAAAGCACAAAGTCATTGATCTTGATAAACCCCAAGAAACTGCAAAAATCAATTCATCAAATTCAGTAGAGGCACCGACAGAAATCGTGACAACACAAGCTGAAAATTTTAACTCAGTTAGTTTTTCTAATTACAGCTCATTATCAGCTGGTATTAATAAAAATGAATTTGCTACAAATCAAAAAAATAAAACTGCCGCAGACTTTCTTTTGAACACCAAAAATTCGAACGAAGATAAGCTAGCAGCCGGTACAAGTAACGCAATAACGCTACTTCGTTTTTTACGTGTTTTAGATCGTCTAGATTCCAAAATTATTTATGAGCGTCCAATCTCTACTTTCTCATATTCCAATATGAACTTTTTGTTTGCAGAAAATGCACCTAAGGCAATAAGGCAAAATAAGAATTGGACCTTTGAACTGAAGTACAGCTATGCTTTGATGGGAAGAAATACCAATTGGAGTCCGAGCTTATTCAATCAACGAAGAACAGAAGATGAGACCCTAAAAGAAAACAATGTTATCGAAGCATTATTTTCAAGGCAGTTGACACAAAATCTGAACATCCATTCAGGTGTAGTTGTTTCTCAATTTAGAACAACAACATTTGAAGTTGAACAAAAAATTGAGAACATCGAATTTGAAGATGTTGTTATCTATCAATTAATTTCAGAAGGAGAAGTAACAGAAGTAATCGGAACAATCTCAGGCACTACTACTACCATTACTGAACGTACTAGGCATCAAAAATATCAAAGTCTTTCAATACCTATTTACCTAAGTTTCAATTATGACTTAAATAGAAATTGGTCAACATACCTCAGTGGCGGTTTTACATTCGGAATTATTCAAAATGCAAAAGGAGACATATTTTCTTCTGAATTCTCTACGGGAGAATTTCAGCCTATTTCAAATTTAAATTATCGAAAATCAGGAACTGTAGAAGGAATCCTTGGTTTAGGCATAAAAAGAAAAATTAACAACTCAACAGCTGCAAGCTTTGGATTAAGATACTCTCATGATCTCAATAGTCGTCGAAAAGAAATTGTAGACAACGAAAAATTTAGGAGCTATGGATTAAGCATAGGATTGATTAGGCGGTATTAAGATCAATAAAAAGCATCCATGTAGAAGCCAAGTAAATAAGAAGAAAGCTGACTCAGAATCGAATCAGCTTTCCTATTAATAAGCTATTTCAAAAAAAATCCTAAATCATACATCCCATTTCATATATCAACTACAATACCGCCTTCAAAGAATCCCACAACTCCCCATAAATAAGTTGCTGCTTTTCTTGAAACAAAAAAGTCCCCGTATTGGTAAAAACACCTATGCTTGTTTTTGTATCAATATTATAAAAGACATAACATGAGCTGCCTAATTGACTACCAACGTGACCATACCAGGTCTGACCATTATCATCGATAGACATAAAACCATGACCATAGCCAGTATTCATTTTAAATTCGATTGGTTCAGAGACTTGATCGTCTTCAATTCTTTGCTTTAATGATTCTGAAATCAACTCCCCTTCAAATACATTTTTGTAGAATGTGACCATATCAAGTGGCGAAGAAATGATTCCATCTGAGCCTTTGATAAAATTAGTAACACGCTTTTGTAATTGAGATATATTTTCAATATTGCCATCATTGTATTGCTCCCAGTAACTTTGCGGAAGTCCATCAATCTCTGGATAAGTCCCATTGTGGTAATAGGTATCATTCATACTCAATGGATCGAAAATCTTTGATCTCATGTAGCTGATAAAATCTCCTTTGATTTGGTCGATGATCAACGATAAAAGCATATAGTTGGTATCGGCATAGAAATGTGCCTCACCAGGATTATTAACCAAGTCTTTCCCCTTTACGTATCCAAGTAACTCTGACCGTGTGTATGTTTTATTTGGATTGTTCATAAAGTCACCCATAAATTCTAATTCGAAGATGTCTGGCAATCCTGAGGTATGGTGAAGTAGTTGTTCAATTGTCAAATTTTCTGCGCTTGGGATCAATTCCAAAATTTCTGCAGTTAAAAATTGGTTTATTTTTGAGTCAAATTCCAACAAGCCTTCATCTATCAATTGTAAGGTTGATATACCCACACATGATTTTACCAAACTTGCTGTTTGATAAATATTGCAATTATTCATTTCAATATTTTCTTCTACGCTAGCAAAGCCCGATGACCCCATCCATAATTCTTCATCTGCTTTATCAATCACTACAGTTAATCCAACTATACCACTTTGAGTATACTGATCAAGTACACTTTGATATTTTGATTGGTGATCATGTTGCATAAAATCTAACTCACAATTTGGTTGTAGCTGTTCTTCGTAAGGTATTTTATTGCATGATAAACTTAGTAGAATTAGAAAGCATGCCATGGTTATTTTAATTATTGTGTTCATAATTTATTTTTTATTAGTTCTTAAAGAATGTCTTACTCCGAAATGAAACAAACCGTTGGGCCTGATCATAATATTACTCCAGTATGCAGCACTTGCTATCCATTGATATCGCACAAACAAAACAAGATTTTTATCATGCTTTACTGATAGATCATAACCTACTCCTAGGAAAATATTCTGAGATAATGCAGAAATTCCAGTATCATCTGAAATTTGATAAGAGCCATCTGATTGCTGTTGATAAGTATCATTAATGAAATAGCTTTTCAGCATTCCAAATCCGGCACCAATGTCAAAGAGCAGCCCTCTTTTGGTAGTATACCTAAAGGCCACATCTGTATTAAAATATGTGCCACTACCAGATGCTGGATTGATAAATCCACCAATCTCTAAGGTTTGAAAAAATTTTGTTTTAGGTCTTACTCTATAATTGAATTCTGTCCCCAAGGTGAGACCAGGATATTGTGGCCCCAATCTTATAACCGAGCTCAATGGAAAAGCCCACGAGTGATTGTTCAAACTTAAAGAAACAGCAAAGTCTTGCTTATTCGGCATCATTGTTTCATTGGGATGCTGTGCGGTCATATTGAAGGCAAAGAGCCACAACAAACCAAGCATTAGGATTTTATAGCATTTCATATTAGTGATTTAATTTGTGAATAATTTATCACAATGAAAAGCCTTCTAAATCGGTCCTACAATCGTGGATTTGTATGATTTAATGGGAATTAGGCAATATCATACAAAAGTACGAGAAGCTCAATAAACTGATAATCAAGCACTTAGCTTTTTAGAGCATTTAGAAGTTCAATTTTGTTTTTTACTTGGACTTTCTTGTAAATATTTGAAACATGGGTCTTTACAGTAGGCATGGCGATAAATAAAGACTCACTGATATTTGCATAGGAATGCCCTTTGATAAGTAAATCAGCAATTTCTGTTTCTCTTGGTGTCAGATTATAGTTTTTGGCATTTTGGACCTCAATCTTATTATCAGAATTGAATAATGACAACCTATTTAGATCATCGAATAGCTTACTTATTGCCAAGATGATGAATATGATAGGCGGGGTAATGGATATTTTATTTTCAACAAATGAAAGATTAGTGATTTGTGGAGCAATGAACTCGATAAATACAGCTAATGGCACCAAAATGATAAAGGCCAAAGAAATTCTCCTTTCTAATTTCTCCCTATGCTGAATTCTCTTTTCTGGTTTTGTTCCTCTAATCAATAGCATTGAAGACAATAAAGTTATGCCCAAAAATGTAGTAACAAGTGCATTGGTATAAAAATCAAAATAACCAAAGGCTTTAGCGCCAACTATCATGATAAGAATAGCACTGACCGCATACAAGAGGACTTTGATGATTTGAGGGATCTCAACCTGCCTTTCGGCAAATGTGTTCAAGGCCGTTGTCAAAGCCAGAAGTATCATGGTAAACATGACCAAATTCGCGGAAGCGCCACCTGATAAATCGCCTTGACCAAGAAAGAGGTTAATACTCAAAGCAACCAAGAAAAATAGAAAAGCTGCTGTAAATAAAATTGTTTCTAAATATTCTATCTTCTTGCTGTAGCAAACAAGCTCCAAAAAAATGGTGATAACGCCTATCGTGTAGGCTATTACATACAATATGATTTCTAGTATCTCCAAATGGAATTAAAATATGTCAGCTAAAGTAATATTTTAATTCTTGTCTCTAGAAAAATTAATTTCCTACTCTTCTACTTTCTTCCTCAATACCTGTTTTACGATCACGACTTTTCACTTTTTGATTACCAAAGCTATAGGTCATACTTAGACTAACCCGCCTAGTATCATTTCTCCCTTCTCCTACAGATTCTAATCCACTAAAGATGGATGTACCATTCCACCAAGCTTGATAAAAAATATCATTGGCTGCTAGCTTTACATTTAATTTGTCATCGAAAAACTTTTGCTGCAATCCCAAATTCAAAGACCAATTAGGATCATATCTGAAGACTCCTCCCCATACTCCAGGACCTGAATAATAACCAGAAACTTCTCCATTTAGTTTATCAGTAATCGCATAAGTCTGCTGTGTAAATATTACATAAGTAAAGGCTTGTACATCCACAATCTGTCCATCTCCATAGTCTGCCTGGTTATCGATATATGATCCACTTAGGTTGAAGAATCCACTCCACTTGTCATTAAACTGCATCGGTGCAGAAATGTTTCCTGAGATAATGGTTTGGTCTGTTAGATTGGCCCAAGTAATAAAGCTTGCTCTACTGTCTTGAGGATCTGGAGCAATCAATCTTGTAATTTGATTTTCAGTTTTACTATAGCCTAGTTTAAAATTATACATGTATTGATAGGTCCAGCCTAACTCCACATTATTTACAATCTCAGCCAACAATCTTGGATTTCCTTTTTCAAACGAAAGTTCACTCAATCTATTTTCAAAAGGATTCAACACGTTGTAATCTGGTCGATTGATACGACGGCCAAAGGCTAAATTAAATGAACTGTTAGGCTTTGGTGACCATGAAAATCCTAGATTCGGGAAGGCACTTAAATAATTTTGCTCCACTGGTGGCTCCGAAAGACTTGTATCAAAGGGAGTTAAAATTCCAAGAGCATCTGTCTGCTCAAGTCTAAGTCCAGAAGAAAAATTTAATTTATCATTGATCGGTCTATTGTAAGTTACATAACCTGCATAGACATCTTCATCGTATCTAAATATATTAGATCGTTGATCATTACGCAATTCAATACCATTTACTTCGTCATAAAATAGAAATGTATTGTCCGATACTACTCTACTAGTTTTGGCCCCAATTCCAAATTTTCCACCAGCAAGTGGTTGCTCATAATCCAGCTTAGCAGTATAGATATCGATGTCATTCTCAGGATCTATAATGTTAATTCGTTCGCTTAAGAATCCCTGCTCATCGTTCGTCCTAAAATATCTATTCGGAGAGTAGCGACTTGAAAAGCTATTGTAATTCCCATAATCTAAATCAATATTCAGGCTTTTATCTTTTGACATTTCATACCTATAATTGATATTGAAAGTATAATTAGTGCCGCCCCCAGTCGCTGTATTCCTTGCAAAAAGAACAGAATCAATTGAGGTGATTGAACTTTGATTTGAAATTTGTACAATGTTTTCACTTTCAGTTTCACGATCACTAATTCCTCCTCCTACTAATACACCAATTGTTTGCTTTTCATTAATAAAAAAATCAGCTCCTACTCTGTAGTTGACGTTGGTGAAATTAAAGATGAAATCATTGATCTCATCCAGAAAAAGGTTGTTTTGATAACTCTGAAAAATCATATCGTTAAAACCAGTCTGCTCACCATAACCTAGGTTTCCAAAAATATTCATTCTCTTATTGCGGTAGTTCAAAGTGCTTGAAACATTATATTGACTATGTCTACCTTGAGAAAAACTTGCACTCAGTGACCCATTGGTTCCAATATTGTCATCTCGCTTCAAACGAATATCTATGATACCTGCGTTACCCTCAGCATCATACTTTGCGCCAGGATTTGTGATGATATCTATCCTGTCTATCTGCTCCGCTGGAAGACTTTGAAGATAGGCTGATAACTCGTCACCCGCTAGAGGTAAAAGCTTACCATCAACAAAAATCCTTACACCTGTTCGGCCTAATACACTGATATTGTCATTGTTATCAACCGTAACACTTGGAGCTTTTCTCATTAGTGCCAAAGCATTTTCTCCAGCGCTATTGATAGTTCCTTGAACATTGAATACCGTACGGTCTGCTTTTACTTCAACCAAGGCCCTTTTTGCAGTCACTACCACCTCACTAAGGTCTGTACCGCCCATGGAAAATTGCAAAATTCCCAAATCTTTGGTTCCTTTTTCTTTGACTTCAAAAACCGGCACCAACAAATCAGCTAAACCAACATAACTTGCTTTGATAAAGTAATTGCCAAGCTCAACATCATTAATAATAAAAAGACCTGCATCATTGGTAGTTTCAACTTTTATCAAGCTACTATCAACACTACTATGCAGAGAAACATTGGCATAGACAACGGCTTCATTTTGATCATCTTGTAATAAACCTTTAATCTGAGCATTCTGAGCTTGAGTTGTCAGAGCTGAAAAAAAAGTAAAGAAGCAAATGAAGGAGAAATTCGTAAAGAAAGATTTCATAAAATTGGGGTTCGTTTCATGTATTGTTTGTACCAACAAAGCTAAGCCTTTGAGGACATGAATGGCTTACATTTCGACAAACCCATATATAAATATGATTAATCTAAACTTATGCAGCTTTAATTTTCATAATTGAAAATCGTACCGCCATTTTGATGAAATTCTTCAAATGAAACAGATTTCCCGTTGACAATATCTCCAGAACATTTGGAGCATTTCTTCTGTTTGTTAGCAACTAATTCTAAATCCATTCTATCCAAGTCACTATTAACTCTAATTGCCACTTGTGCAGGACTATGCTTTTCTGTCCATTCTTCACGAGACAGTCTAGTTAGGACCAAATGATCATGGGATGGACTGTACAAGCCAATTAAACCCATATAAATTACATCGGATTCAGCATACAATTGAAGTCTTTTAGATTGGTGATCACATTTTGAACAACTAATTAATTGAATTTCACCTCCTTTTGATATATTTTCGCCCCTCTGCTTTACATCTTGTAATGTTGGATTTTGGATACATACCTTCCCTTTTGCTAAATCATTACACTCAAGTTTACCTCTCAAAGCGATTAAGTTGTTCCAATTTGAATTTAACTTCGATTTATTCATTTTTCTCTTTTCGATTCCATTGCCATCTGCTTCTCCTACTTTCTTCCCTAATATTTCAACTCTCTTGTAATGAAAAATTAGGCTAAAATTACCATCCTCATCTTTTCTGAATTCAAAATAATCCTC
>CALHKJ010000436.1 GCA_938033975.1 uncultured Saprospiraceae bacterium
CAATTGCTTCACCAGAATAAGATTGATCAAGCTTGTGACTAGGAGATAGTTTGTATTTTGAATAAGCAGCCATATATTCCGCCTCAACCTTCTTTGGGCTAGAATAAAAGCTGTTGGCAAAATTGCTAAAGTAGTGTGAAGACAAAATGTATTCACCTAGTTGATAATGGCAATCTGCAAACTTGTAATATAATTCCTCTGCTTCTTCTTTTCCTCTATAGTAGGGAATAGACAATTCATAGAGCGTTTGGGCATTCAAGTAATTACCACTTTCGTAGTATTGATTAGCTGCCTCAAACATCAATTTGGGGTCATTGCTGGTTCTTACTTTTTCGTAGTCCGTTTTACAAGCGGTTACAAGAAGTACGATCAATATATAAAGTGGAATTTTCTTCATCCTAAAGTGGCTGCAAAATTAAGTAATTTAGCTGTGAACTGCAATAATTATTAACGTGAAAGCCCCATTATTATTATATATTATTAATCGTACTATATCAGGATATTGTGAAAATGACACTAACGCACTAAACTTTTGCTGCTTATTGCTTATTTTAGGACAAAATATCTCCTAATTCATTGAATTTCAACCAAATAACCTAAACAAGCTGATACCAACCATGAAAAATTCTAAGCTAATACTACTTATTACTCTACCATTTTTACTTGCCATGTGCTCCAAATCTGTGGTTAGCGTGCCCGTAATGGAAGAGAAAACAGAAATGATAAAGGAAAAATCTTGGGTTGAAGAGAAACTAAGCACCTTGAGCTTAGAAGACAAAATTGGTGAAATGACCCAACTTTCCCTTGATCTTTTGGCTGTTGGTCAGCCTTATAACTTGCAAGAGCCATTCACCTTTGATCCAGAAAAGCTAGAAAATATTCTGGTTGATAAGAAAGTTGGTTCGATCTTGAATTGTGGGATGCATGCTAATGATCGTGAAACATGGAAGACGATTATTACGACTATCCAAGAATATGCAATGGAAAAGAAGGAGTCTGGTATTCCAGTCTTGTTCGGAATTGATGCTATACATGGTGCCAATTACACTTTAGAAAGTACTTTATTTCCGCAAGCACTAGCCACTGCTTCAACTTGGGATCCAACATTTGCACGAAAGTGCGGAGAGGTAACTGGTTACGAAGTACGTGCATCTGGTATCCCTTGGAGTTTTTCTCCGGTACTAGATTTGGGGAGAGATCCGAGATGGCCGAGAATGTGGGAAACTTATGGTGAAGATGTTTTGCTAGGAACTGAAATGGGCTTGGCGTACATTGATGGGATACAAGGAGATGATGTTTCTGCTCCCAATAAAGTAGCATGTACAATGAAGCACTTTCTAGGTTACAGTGTGACGCTCAGAGGAAAAGATAGGATGCCTGCATGGATTCCTGAGCGCCAGTTGAAGGAATATGTAGTTCCTCCATTTAAAGCGGCAATAGATGCTGGTGCAAATTCTGTGATGATTTGTTCTGGTGAACTTAACGGTATTCCAGTACATGCTGATGAAGGAATATTGAAAGTCTTATTGAGAGATGAGCTTGGATTTGAAGGTGTGGCAGTATCAGACTGGGCAGATATTCCATATTTGTATGAAAGACATAGGACTGCAGTTGACTTCAAAGATGCAATAGGACAAGCTATCAATGCTGGAATAGATATGGTGATGGTGCCCATCGATGCAAATTTCACCACCTTATTGAAAGAATTGGTAGATGAAGGTGTGGTGCCAATGTCTAGAATTGATGAAGCGGCTGGAAGAGTGCTAAAAATGAAAAAGGAATTGGGCTTGTTTGATCAAGCTTATTATGACTTTGATAATTATGACAATTTTGCTTCAGATGAATCTATTCAATTGTCTTACGAAGCGGCGAAGGAATCAATTGTGCTTTTAGAAAATAGAGAAAATGTTCTTCCATTGGATAGAGCTGCAACGGGTAAAATTTTAGTGGCAGGTGATAATGCAAACACACTTACCTGTCTGAATGGAGGTTGGGGTAGAACTTGGCAAGGAACAGATCCGCAGTGGGACACAAAAGGAAAGCAAACCATTCTTGAGGCATTACAGACGGAGATGTCAGAAGAAAATGTGATTTATAAAGCTGGTAATGAAATTGCTGGTGCAAAATCCGCAGCAGCTAATGTAGATGCTGTTGTTTTAGTTCTTGGAGAAACGCCATATACAGAAAAGCCGGGAGATATCGATGATCTTAATTTGCCACAAGATCAATTGGATATGATAAAGGCTTTCAGAGATTCTGATATACCAGTAATTTTAGTTTTAATAGAAGGAAGACCAAGACTAATCAATGAGGTTGTGGAAATACCTGATGCCATTATGGTCGGATTTCTACCTGGGGAGGAAGCAGCTCGTGCCATTTCAAATATTCTTTTTGGTAAAGAAAATCCAAGTGGAAAATTACCAATTACCTATCCTAAGTTTCCAAACGATCTTGTCACATATGACCATAAAGGAACAGATTTAGCTCATAGAGATTTTAGCATGAATGGTTTCAACCCGCAATGGGAATTTGGACATGGTTTGAGTTATACCAACTTTGATTACAGCGATCTAAAAATCAGTGCCGACACCATGAATATGAGAGGAACTCTTGATATTTCGGTCACTGTGAAAAATACGGGAGATAGAACAGGCAAAGAGGTTGTTCAATTGTATATAACCGATAAAGTGGCGAGCATTACTCCATCTGTAAAAAGATTGCGGGATTTTGATAAAGTTGAAATTGCTGCGGGCGAAATGAAAACCATTAGTTTTACTATTTCCGCTGATGATTTGAAATTTGTAGGTCGAGACAACGAATGGGTCACAGAGCCTGGAGAATTTGGAGTCACTATAAATGGTCTTGAATCAAACTTTGTTCTCAAATGATTTTTAGTTAAATAAGGTGTAAATATTTATTTCATTCTGAATCTTTTATAAGTTTACTAATAAGATAACTGATTACTTCCAATTGCGCTTGCGCAAATATCATTAGTAAATCCTTATAGAATGAAATTAGTTTTATTCTCAACACTGTTTATGGTGTTGTGCATATCCTGCCAATCTTCCGTTGAGCATGTCAATCAAGGCATGAATTATTATTCAAAGGGGGATTTCAAAAATGCTAGAGAGCATCTCTTAAAGTCTGAAGGTAAGTCCTTAGGCAGTTACTCAGAAAAGGAATATTACACAAGCTTAGGAAATACTTTCAATGCGTTAAATAGTCTTGATAGTGCAAAAATATATCACAAGAAAGCACTGCAAATTGATCCTCAATATTTTGATGCATTAATGAATCTTGGAATTGTATACCGCCGTACTGGTGAGTATGCTTTGTCGCTTGAGTGTTATATGGAAGCCAACAAGATAAATCCTAATGATGCTAAATTGAATACTAGCTTGGGTTCATTATATATCTATATTAACAATCCAGAAATGGCAGCAAAACATCTTAGGAAAGCCATTAAGCTTGACCCATCAATGGTCCTTGCACATTCTAATTATGCATTGGCACTTGGGTATTTAGGTCAATTTCAGAAATCTAGAGAAGAACTTGAACTTGCAGAATCATTAGGATATAAAAATGGGCAATCCATTAGAAATAAAATAAGTGCATTGCAAATAGCTAATCAGAATTAAGTCCTTCAGCTAAAGAAGTGATAGTTATGTCCTTTTATTAATTCTTGCTTTACCAATAGTTTTTCTAATAATTCCTGTTCATTGGGATTAGAAATCGCAATGATGACAATTGGATTTTTTACTGACAATATATCTTTTTGTGATTGCAATTCTATGCCATAAATTTCTTTGCCAATTTTCCTTTCATTGTTTGATAGCCAATGGAAATCAAGCTTTTCTTCGATGAGTTTTTTTGCAATTGCTTTGCCTTTTTTTCCAGCTCCCATAATCACTAGATTTTGATTGCTGCGCGGATACATTTTTAGGAAGTAATGAATTTTTAATTCGAAAAATCGATTGTCTGCATAATGTGGATCATTTCTTGAAGTCCGTTCTCCATAGTCTCTCCAATGGTGCAAGACCTCTTTAGTTGGAATACATTTTAAGCCAGCCATATAGAATCTAAAGCATAGATCATAGTCTTCAGGCCATAGGTCATTATCGAAAGCACCTGCTTTATTAAAGTCAGTTCTATGTACCATCCAACAAGGAGATGGAATCACACATTCTTTAAAAAGATCTTCCCAATTATCACCAGTGTCAATAAGGGAGTTCAACCACAAAGCATATTTTTTGTAGCCGTCTCCAAGTTTGTTTTCAGAAAAGTATTTTACCTGTCCCAATGCAATATGTCCTTGTTGGTAGTCAAGTAATTGTGCTTGCATTATTCTTAGCTTATTGCTAGTCATTATATCATCAGCATCCATTCTTGTAATATAATTCCCTCTAGAAAAACTGTAGGCCATTCGCAATGCCTCAATAATGCCTTTAGCTGAATTATTTTTGAAGGAGATTCGAGCTTCTTTGTCTGCGTATGCCTTTAAGATATTTTCCGAATCATCAGTTGAGTGATCGTTGATGGCAATTAGTTCCCAATGTTTGTATTCTTGATTGATTATAGAATCTAGGCATTCTTCCAAATATGGTTCTGCATTTTTTACTGGCATTAAAATGCTTACGAGTTTAGAATCAATTTCAAATTTAGTTTTCAAGTCTATACATTCTTTTCGCATTTTGAATTTGACTTTCCTCAGAAGTTGATTCTGGATATAGCAGATAGCTTGGAGCTAATATCTGTTTACTTGATTCTGGTTTTATTTTTATGATACTATTAAAAGGAAATTTATCACTTGCCATAGCATGGAGTGGTTTCCAATATTTTTCAAATTTTT
>CALHKJ010000437.1 GCA_938033975.1 uncultured Saprospiraceae bacterium
GAAATATATTGATGCTGAAAAAATTCAACACAGTACAAAAATATTGGTTGAAAATAAATTGTATCAAGGAATCCCAAGACCAAATTTTGAACAATCAAAAAAACTTCTTTCTCTTATTGACAAAGAAAATGCTAGTAAAAACAACTATCATTATTTTTTAAATAGACTCCACACTGAAGGAAACAAGCCAGAATTATTAGCGATAGGTGATCAATACTTCAAAGAGTATGAAACCTATAACCAAGCTGTTACACTTAAGTTTATCGAAACAAAATTGGAGGAAACACGTCAGAAAAGTAAAGTCAAAAACCTAGTGGAGTTGTTACAAAAGATAGATCCAATTGAAGAAAACTACGATTACTTAATTTGTAACTCTAAAATTTACCTTGCATTATCTGACAAAACGCATGCTATTGATTATGCAAGCAAAGCAATCAATCTTGCGAAGGATCAAAATTTAGATTCATCAAGAGCAGATAAAATTCTTGAGATGATAAATGAGCAATAATTAGGATCAACCTAACATCAAAGACTTCTTTATTTCATTTTTATAGTTCCTACCAATTGGAAGTTCTACACAATTCAATTGAATAACATTATTAGCTAATTCAACTGATTTAATCGCATCAACATTGATAATAAAGCTTCTATGAATTCTTATAAATTTAGTGGCAGGCATTCTATCAAAGAATCTTTTGAGTGAATTCCTAATTGTGACTCTGCCTTCATCCGTAAAAATACTACAATAGTTACCTTCGGCTTTAATATAATTTATGTCTGAAAACTTAAGCTTTTTGTATTTCTTATTCGCTTTCACAAAAACGCCATCGTAAGAATATCTAATGGAGTCACTAGCTAAAACAGGCAACACTCTATCTACAATACCTATTAGAGTTAATTTATCAAAAGGCTTAATTAGATAGGCCTCAGGATTGTATGCCTGAACGGTTTCGTAAAACTTAGGGTCGTTGAATGCTGTCGTTACTATGAATGGAATAGTTGACTCCTTAATTTGTGAAAGCAGATTAAGCCCCAAATCAGAGTCTTGTAACCTTATATCCAAAATTATCAAATCTGGAGTATTCTGGATGGCTTGTTGAGCTTCCAAAATATTTTTTGCAACTTGGATGGAGAAATCTCTTACTCCTTCCAACATCATCTCCACTTCGAGAACGAACGAAGCGTCATCTTCGATTATTAATAACTTTGTACTCATCTTAATATTTGAGAAGCTGCAGCTACAAGTTACAATGAGATTAACTAAAGCTATAACTTTAAGAATAAATAGTTTATAAAAATTTTTAAATTTTTAAAATTGAAAGAAAAACCAAGGCTTTTTAGAAAAAAAATGGTTCTGATAATACTATCAGTTTTCTTTTTAATGAATACAACTAGTGATATTTTTTCACAAAATGTAAGTTATTCAACTGAAAACTTTTTTATAAATGACGGTCTGCCGGTCATCAGAATTTATGACATTATCCAAGATCAAAAAGGATTAATATGGATTTGTACCGATACTGGGCTTTTTTCCTTTAACGGAAATGAATTTGAACTCAAACTAGATTTTGGTGAAATCAATTATTACCCATCGAATATTTTTTTTGATTCTAATAAGAATATTTGGTTGGTCAAATATAAATACCCTAATTCTTCAATAACACTAAAGTCACTGGTAGATCTAAAAATTTATAGTGAAGAATTTAAACCTTTAGAATTAGAATATTATGCCAGCGATATAGTTTTAAACAGCAATAAGGTTGTTCAAAATAAAGAAGGGACAATCTTTTATGAATCATTTGGAAAGGCATATTCCTTTGATACTATTCAGCACGAACTTCATCTTCCTGTTTATGTACAATACTTCTTATTTAAAGATGAAAATTACACTGTTGTAAATGACAGCACAGATGTTGTAATCCTGAACTCTAAAACAGATAAAATTGAGCATAGAATAAAAAACAGGGCAGCATCGTATGTAGAAGAATATAAGAATGGAATTATAATGCATTTAAGTAAAGGTGAATTTCTTACTTACAATAAAAAAGACAAGGAAGTATTCTTGTCAGGGCCTTCAGAAGGAACACACTTCTTTAATCATGCGATTGACTATGATGAATCATTATGGACTATACAAAGAAATGGTTTAAGAATCTTTGATATTAACTCAAGAAGTGAAGACCTTAGTGCATCACAGTATACTGCATCAGGAGCATATCTAACCAAAATATATAAGGACAAAGAGGAGAATATTTGGGTAGGATCCAATCAAGGTTTATATAAACTCACTCATACTAGGAATGAGCAATTTGAATCTTCAGTTTCATTTGGAAAATCAACCAGAGCGATTATAGAACTTAAAAATAAAGATCTTTTCATATCTAGCTATGACGGTAATTTTATATACAATTTAGAAAATAAAAAAATTAAAAACCTTCCTTATCAAAATACAATGTTTAGTGGTTTTGTTGATGGTGATTTTTTCTATACTTCTACAGATAATACCCTATTTAAGTTTTCAGTATCTACAAATAAAGTGATAAAAAAGAGGTCTATCCAAAATGATAACAAGCCAAAAAACTCACTTTCGGTTATGGTCAAAACTAATGATAATCAAAAATTCATTATGCTCAAGAATAACATAATGAGTTTTGATAATAACTTAAATACAACTGAAGTATTAAGTGATAACAATTCCACATTCTATAATCTACAGTTAATTAGAGACAAACTTTATCTCTCAACGAACAAAGGAGTGAAGGTTTTCAATTCATCATTTGATTTATTACATTCTTACCTGCCAGAAAATAGAATAAATTATGTACATCAAGATTTAACCAACTCTGACATATTATGGATAGCGACCTCTTCTTATTTGGTGAAATTAGATACCAAGCGAGGAGAACAAAAAATATATGACTCTGGTGCCGGTTTTATTAATTCAATTTTTACTTCTATTAAGGAAGATGAATTTGGCCACTTGTGGTTACCATCATTTGCAGGATTAAATCTATTCCATAAAAAAACAGGTGAAAACAAAGTATTTTGGACTGAAAATGGAATACCTAATACTGAGTTTAACAATTATTCATCAACTATTTTATCTGATGGTAGGTATGTTTTTGGTGGAGTTTTAGGATTGACAATTGTTAACCCATATTTACTTAAAGATGAAAGGATCAAAGTACCTGAGTTAGAAATATATGAATGTATCAAAATCAATTCGGAAACTAATGTTGATGTAACTGATCAAATAAAGTCTCAAAGTAAAATTACAATCGAAGAAGAAGATGTATTAACAAAAATAAAAATTGCTCACTTTAGCTATACTACTCTTAAATCAAAAATTTTTCAATATAGAATAATTGATCCAATCAACAAGGATACGATTGTGCCTTGGGTAAAACTAAAATCAAATGAGTTGCAGCTTGGAAGAATACCATATGGAAATTATGAATTGCAATATCAAGCAATGAGTAGATCTGGGGACAAGCTTTCAAGAATTAATAGTATTGAATTAGAATATATAACTCCGTTTCTTAAAACAAATTTATTTAAAGTTATTGCCTTTCTACTTGCAAGTGGTTTAATTTATTTGATAATATTCGTTAGAAGTCAAACCTTAATCCAACAACAAAATATACTAAAAGAAGAGGTAGAACTTCGTACCGTTCAGATACAAAATCAAAAAGAAGAATTAGAAAGAATAAACAATACAAAGGATAAATTATTTTCCATTTTGGCACACGATTTAAAAAGTCCATTAATCACCCTAAAAAATATATCAGGAAAAATAAATTTTCTAATCCAAAAAAATCAACATCAAAGAATTTTGGAAATTGGGAAAACCATAGAAGATAAAGTTTCTAACCTAAGTGTATTTTTAGACAATCTCCTGAATTGGTCTTTGCAGCAAAGAGGTCATCTAAGTTATAATCCAAAAGAATTAGAACTAAGTGTTCTGACTGAAGATATTTTATTGATGTATGATGATCAAATAAAAGAGAAAAATTTACAAGTGAATAACAAGATAGATAAAGGCTCAATCTGTTTTGCAGACAACAATTCAATTCATGCTGTTATTCGTAATCTCATTAGCAACAGTATTAAGTATTCTCCTCAAGGTGAGGTAATAACTTTGGATTTTAAATCAAATGAAATCCACAATATATACTCCATATCTGATAATGGGCTTGGAATTGATCAAGAAATACTTAAGTCCATATATCGCGATGAAAATATTCAAAGCTTAAAAGGAACTATGGGAGAATCGGGCACAGGCTTAGGGTTAGTTATCTCCAAGGAGCTTATAGAATTAAATCAAGGTTACTTAAAATTTATATCCTCTGAAAATTCAGGCACCACTGTAGAAGTGTATCTTCCAAAGGAATTATCACCTGTAGAAGTCCAATAAACACTAATGATTTATCTGAAAAGTATAGATAAATTACATATCATTAGATTTTATTGATATAGACACCTAAATGCCTTAAATTTACTAAACAAAAGGTGTTGGAAGATTTTCGGATAATTAATAAACATGAAACTTCGAACATTCAAAAATAAGAAGGATAAACTTTTTTATTTTCAGTTCAAATCCCAAAGCTTAGGAAAGATTTTTCTTAGCAACCCCAATGGGTTAGAATCTAAAATAGACAGGAATGACTTATTAATTTCCGCTCTCCGTTCTCTATCTGACGAAAGACTAACTATTTTCAAAAAAACAAAAAAAGGGAAATTCTTTTTTGTTTTGAAAAATAGATTTGGTAAAACAATTATCAAAAGTAAAAAATTTAAAAAGGACGAATTTATACTACTTAAAAAAGAAATAAATAAAGGACTTTCAAAACTAGAAAAAATTGCTTGGGCCAAGCCCCATTCAAAATTTTTAGATAAAAAGAGTAAGACAACAAAACATAGTTCTTCAAACAAAAGTAAAAATCAGATTTTGAAAAAGGATAGAAAACCAAAAGCAGAGAAGAAATATCTAAAAAAAGGACAATACCCATATAATGATATTTACTATGATATCTTTTTAAGTGGAAATGGTAAACACTATTTTTCATTTGTAAACAAGGAAGGAAAAACTATTCTTTTGAATGGAAACATCAAGGGATTTGATAGCCTCGAAGATGCAGAAAAGGCAATCAATGAAGTATTGATCTTTGCTCCAACAAGAAAATATTACGAAAAGCAAAGAGCCAAAGATGGAAAGTTTTTTTTCAATTTATACAATGATAAAAAAGAGAAAATTGCGAAAAGCTTTTTCTTCAGAAAAGAAGAAGAACTTCTAGTATCAATAGATGAGTTAGTCGGTAATGTTTCTCCCGGGGTAAAACAAGAAAATAAAAACATTTCTGTTGTTGCGCCAATTTCAAATATCAAACAAAAGACTGAATCAGGGTTAAGTGCAGAAAAAGAAGATCTAAGAAGAAAAGCTGAGGCTGAAGAAAGAAAAAGGGTTGCCGAAAGAGAAAGACTTGCATTAGAAAGAAAACGTAAAGAAGAGCAAGTTAAGGCTGAAAAAGAACGAAAGGCAGCAGCCATTGCAATGGCAGAAAAAAATAAAAAAGCAGGCCAAAAAACAAGTTCGGCTGCTATAGTTCAAACCAAACCAAAAGATCCATATTCTGATAGCGATCTCTTTGATGGTTGCTTTAAGTGGTTTGGAATACTATTATTATTAGGTTTATTACTTTTCGTTATTTCTTGGTATAAAGGATGCTTTGGAAATCAAAATTCCTCAAATGACTCTGCTGATTCTACAGAATTAGTAGACGGCAACATTAAGGATAATACAACTGGTTTGGATTCTTTATCTAGTAATGATGGCCAAAATAATATGACAGATTCTGATGCTACAAATAATGGCTCCAATAAAAGTGATGATATGAATAGTGAATCAGCCAATGAAGGGAACTCTAAAGGCTCAGACAACTTATTAGGTAATTGTAATTGTGGAGAAAAAGCAGTTGTTTTCGAAATACCAGATTCTGAGCCCAAACCACTAAGTAGACTCGGGACCAATCCTCAATTTGGAAATACACATGGCTTAAACTCCTCAGACTTTTTGGAGGAATTAAAATATGCTGCAAGTAATAATAGCTGGGATAAAAAGTACCTTGATTATTTATACAAGTCTATGGGTTATGCAAATGGTTTTGCCGATGCCCTTTCAAATCAAATAAGTCAAGGAAAAATTAACCCAGGTACAAAAGGCATCTTAGGATTTGGAAAGTATAGTGGATATGGTTATTCGGAATTAAACTTAACAGGAAAAGATCTAGAAGTTTTCCATATCAAAGCTGCAAATGGTTGTCACATCAACTTTATGAAGACTTGTGGTAACTTCTTATTCATTTGTGAATAAATCTATCAAGCACTATATTATATAGTTTGAAGCAAAGCTTTTGTAGTTTTGCAGCTTGCAGATTAAAAACTTTATACAAAAGACCTATCTAGATTCCTTTAGAGGAGTCTCAAAGGAAGTTTGGTTAATTGCTTTGGTGCAATTGATTAATAGAAGTGGTATGATGGTATTACCATTTCTTTCTTTATATCTTACCAAAGATCTAGAATGGTCTTTATCGATGGCAGCTATTGCCGGTACAAGTTTTGGACTTGGAAGTTTAGTCAGTTCTATTTTGGGAGGATATTTATCAGATCGATACCCATTATTTAAAATCATGTTGTTTGCCTTAATCGGGGGTGGTATCTGCTTTATACTATTGACTTGGATCACCAGTTTTATCGCTTTTGTCATTTGGGTTTTTATTACAACAACAGTTGCTGACATATTGAGACCTGCCGCAATGGGTGCCGTTTCAGAATTTAGTGATGAAACAAATCTAACTAGAGGTATCTCACTTTTAAGAATGGCTATAAATCTAGGTTTTGCCGTTGGTCCTTTTTTTGGAGGCTTTCTTATTGAAAATATTGGGTACCAATTTATTTTTATAGCAGACGGAGTAACTTGTATTCTGGCTGGATTTCTTCTGCTCTACTTCTTTAATGATAAAATGTCTCTTCAATTAAATAGAGATATAGATGGTAAAAAATTTGATCCAAAGCTTAAAAACCCTCCACCTTTTTTGGACTTCAAGTTCATGCTATTTCTATTCTTTAATATGGTTATGCTGATTATGTTTTTTCAGCTTTTTCACACCATCCCTTTATTCTTCACCGAAGTATTTCATCTTACTGAAAGTGAAATAGGGAAGTTTTTTATGATGAATGGCCTACTAATTTGTTTGACAGAAATGCCAATCATTTATTATTTCGAGAAAAGGAAAATGGCATACAGACCTATGGTCTGGGGAGCATGCCTCATTGGTACTTCTTTTTTATTCCTAATTTTTGGAACGCCACATTTTTTGCTCACAATCATTTTATTCAATGTTGTGATATCAATTGGTGAAATAATAAATTTTCCTTTTATATCCACCATTTCTATCCTGAGAGCTAAAGAAGATAATAAGGGCTTATACATTGGTTTTATGACTACAATGTTCTCGCTTGCCTTTTTACTTGCTCCTTTGGCTTTTATGCCCTTTGTTGAATCAATCGGTTATAAGGTAGTTTGGATATCTTGTTGCGTGTTAAGTTTAATCAGCGCCCTAGCATTATACTTATTGAAGCCCTCATTCGAGCATTCATAAAAGAGAATAAAAAAAGGGAGCTAGAAATATTCTAGCTCCAATTGACAAATAAATCTTTATTACTACTCAATAAGAATCATTTTCTTGGTATCAGAGAACTCTCCGCTCTCCAACTTGTAGTATAATACTCCTGATGCTCCCGCTAAATCTGTTCCCTTCACACTCATTACATGTGAGCCTGCATCATAAATCGATTGAGTCTTATACAATTGCTTTCCTGTAACATCAAAGATTGTCAAACTCGCTGTACCAGCTTCTGCTAGACTGAATTTGATCATCGTCTCTGCTTTCCATGGGTTTGGTTCATTCTGTGCCAAACT
>CALHKJ010000438.1 GCA_938033975.1 uncultured Saprospiraceae bacterium
AGCACAAAAGAAGAGTGCACAATAAAAAAGAATAAACAAAATAATTTATATGATTGTCACGTCCAGCAAAGCTTGATCACGTCAATGTAAGAAATCCTTTGAACAATAAAATCTCATCAAGTGACATTTAGATTTTCAAGCTAAAGGTGTGACTTTATCTCATATTTTGTATCTTTCTCACATGTCGCTCTACCTTAACTACATAAGAAAAACTGATCTAGAGTTAATCCAAATTCTTGAACATCCTGAAAGTTATACTCAGGAAGCATTGGATGTAGTCAATGAAATATTTGTGGAACGTAAGATCGAGCCAGACCGCTTGCGTGAAATGGTGCTAAAGGTAAATCATGAAAAAGCTGAAGCTACTATTCAAAGATTAGATCCTTTGAATGATGACTTAGAGTTTCATGAAAGCATATTTTTGGACAGTGAAGAAATAAAGGAAATCTATCTCTCCGAACTCAAAATACATATGAATAGGAAAGAAGGTTTCAAATTCAATGTCTGGTTGTATGCACTAGGCGGTTAGCTGCACATGGCAACATTTGCGGAAGCGAAAAATGCCGAAACATGTCTAGTAAAATGAATCTATCTGTAGAGTAGATTCTATCCTAAGTAATACATAACGCATGCGAGTCCAACACCACCCAATACAATCGTATAAGGTAATGCCATCTTGACCATTTTCATATAACTGAGATTGATCAATGGTGCCAATGCAGAAGTCAATAAGAACAAAAATGCAGCCTGACCATTTGGTGTTGCCACACTTGGTAGGTTGGTTCCTGTATTAACTGCAATGGCTAACTTTTCATATTGTTCTCTTCCTGCCGCGATAGCTTCTTGAGTCATATCAGCACCTTCGAAAACACCTTGCAATTCATTGATGTATACTGTTGCCACAAATACATTGTCACTAATCATCGACAACAATCCGTTGGCAAGATAGAATACAGCAGGTTGACTAGATGGATCCATCGCCAAAGCCCATGCAATAATCGGTTCAAATAAATGCTGGTCATGAATCATAGCAACAATCACAAAAAATACAACCAACAAAGCTGTAAATGGCAATGCCTCTTCAAAGGCTTTGCCTATCTTATGCTCATCGATAATACCCATGAATGCTGTCTGGAGAATGATCAATGCCAATCCAATAAATCCTACTGGAGCTAAGTGCATTGCAAGTCCAATAATCAATAATACTCCACACACCCCTTGTACAATTAAGCCATATTTTTCTTTTTCACTTCGGTTGGCATCCATCTCTTCTGTGTACCTTTCAATTATATTTCTTGCCACTTCTGGTAGTTGAGCGCCGTAGCCAAATAGCTTGAATTTTTCAAGTAGCATTGTCGTTATAATACCGCAAATAAAAACTGGAATTGTAATAGGAGCCATCTGTAAGAAAAACTCTTTAAACTCCCATCCCAATCGCTCACCAATCAATAAATTCTGTGGTTCACCTACGATTGTCATTACTCCACCTAATGCAGTACCAACAACCCCATGCATAATCAAACTACGAAGGAAACTTCTAAATTGTTCCAGGGTCTCACCACTCAATTCTTTTCTATCTAAAGTCCCACTCTCATCATAATCTTCACTACTAGAATGGATTTTATGATATACTCCATAGAATCCAACTGCTACACTGATCAATACGGCAGTCACAGTTAAGGCATCCAAAAATGCAGAAAGCACAGCTGCAAGAATCACAAATAATGCTGACAATATCATCTTCGATTTTACTTTCGTAAATACCTTGGAGAATATGTACATGATCAAAGGCTTCATGAAATAGATACCTGCCACCATGAAGACCAAGAGTAATATTACTTCTAGATTGGCCGCCACCTCTTGATAAGAATGCTTGGCGGTTGTCAAACCTAAGACAATGGCCTGTATCGCTAACAAACCTCCTGACTGTAGAGGATAGCATTTCAAAGCCATAGCCAATGTGAAAATAAATTCACCAATAAAGATCCAAGCGGTGATTGTTTTTCCAAATGCATAAAGTGAAATAACATTGAAGACTAAAAATCCCAACATTGTCAACTTAAACCACTTTGGACTATTACCTAAAAAGTTTTTGAACATGATTTCTTCGTTTATTGCAGAGGCTTTCGACTCCTCGGATGTCTGTTTATTAAGTCGACAAATTTAAATTATTTTGGCAATAAAACGGCTTTTTGAGGGGATTTCCTCCTTGATTTGGGTTGTACCTCCCTGATTCTAATACCATCCTTCTCCTAAAGTCGAACGATAGTTTAGAATCTTCCCTCCACCAGTTGGCGGAGCGGAAGCTTCTTTCACTGAAAACAAATGTTTTCAGACCAACACAGTCAGCATTCAGCGAAAACAGGATTATGTCCTTAGCAGAAAATATCTCCGTAAATAAACTTCCGCTCCACTTTAGGGTGGAGCGGAAGAATTTCAATCCGTATTCTATGACTTAAAAAAGTAAATAGCAATAAATTATGCTGCATATTTTAATGTATCCACATAAGGTGTTCCTCGTTTTACTGCAGCAAAAACTCTAGATAGAAGTTTGTTTCTAATAATATTTATTGTGCTCATTTTATTTTTGTCATTATTTGTTCTTCGTATATA
>CALHKJ010000439.1 GCA_938033975.1 uncultured Saprospiraceae bacterium
TCTGCACTCCTGAATAGTATCAGTTGTGTGCCAAGTAGCCAATGACTTAAGACCTGCAGCTTTTGTTTCCACCTTTCTAAAATCTCCATCTCTTGGAGTATTTACCATCTCTTTTGCCAAATCTTGCAAAGCAAAATGATAGGCATAGGTCTTTGCCAATCTAGGTAATAATCTCTGTTGATGGCTTGGGTAGTCCATCAATATCGTTTCTGGAGCACCATCTTTAGGAGCAAATTGTCTTCTTTTCAAACCATATTTTATAGCAATGGTAAGAGCTGATTTACATGCACTGACACCAGCTAGACCTACTGAAACTCTTCCAGTTATCAATGCACCCAACATTGTAAAAAATCGCTTACTTTGATTTTTGATGGCACTGACATATTTGCCTTGAGCATCTATATCTCCAAACCTATTTAATAGATTTGCTTTTGGCACCTCCACATTATCAAACCAAAACATTCCATTATCAACTCCATTAAGTCCCATCTTGTAACCACAGTCCTTTACTCTGACACCAGGTAGTGTATTCCCATCTTTATCTCTTATTGGCACAAGAATACAATGTACTCCATGACTCACATCATCAACAATCAATTGACAAAAAACAGCAGCCATGGTTGAATGCATTGCATTACCAATGTATTCTTTACTCGCATGCTCGTGAGGAGTATTTATAACAAGTGTTTGGGTATCTGATTTATAATGTGCGGTTGTTTCAAGACCTCGAACATTCGAACCATGACCTGTTTCTGTCATGGCAAAACAGCCTAATAAATCAGTTTTGATCATTGGCTCTATATATTGTTTGTGATGTGCCTCTGTCCCAAGGCCCATTATCGCTCCACCAAACAAACCAAACTGCACACCAAATTTTACTGACAGGCTCAAGTCATGCATACCAAGCATTTCAAAGACTGCAATATGTTCTCCTATCTTATCTCCACCTCCAAATTCTTTTGGAAAAGCATAGCCACTTAATCCTTGCTTCGCCAATTCCTTTGTTTGACGTAGGATTTCCATTCTGTACTCTTCCTTATTTTTAACTGTGGAGTATGCAAATGCAGGATCTCTCAAAAGTTTTCTCATTCTTTGATTGATCACAATATTGATTCCATCTAAAACTTTGAGCATCTCAGTTGGACTAAAGAAATCTTGGTCTTCTGTCTGCTCTTTTTGGTCGCTAACTTGATTCAACAACAACTGCTGAGAATTTTGACCACTTACACCAAGGGCATTTTCAATTTCAATGAGTGCATTCTTGGTTTTTGGAGATTTCCATATCTCTTCTGATTGATAACCTATACTTGATTGCGCTAGCTCAAGTCCTAAGTTTACCAAATTTGTTTTTTTAGAATCTTCTATGTCGCAAGCATAGCTTTTTATCTCTTTGACCCATTCTTTAAAAACCTCAGGGCTTGGTGGATCTTTCGGATCTGTCCACTTAATGAGATAAGCTCTATCTTCTTCTGTCAGAAAATCAAGTTCATTAAGTTGTTTATGTAAAATTTCCATTTCGCTTGGACTTAGTACACTATCGGACCAACCTACATAGAACATTGGCAACATACTGAGAACACCTGGAGAAAATCTGGATTTATTGGCTGTATTTGACATTCTTTATTTGTTGTTTATTAGAGTAACAAAATTAATACAATAATAGATGCGATGCGGTTCACTAATAATTAAACATTATTTTTGACTGAATATTTAAAACAAAGACACTTTATGGGATTATTAGATGGTAAAGTAGCCATAATTACTGGTGGCTCGAGAGGAATTGGAGCAGCTATCGTAGATAAATTCATGGCAGAAGGCGCCAAAGTTGCTTTTACTTACAGATCTTCTTCTGAAAAAGCTGATGCAATTGTCGCCAAACATAACTCCGAAAATATTATTGCTATTCAATCTGATGCTAGTAAATATGATGATGCAGAGTCACTTATCGCAAAAGTTTTAGAGGAATTTGGTCAAATTGACATATTGATTAATAATGCAGGTATTACCAGAGATACCCTGATGCTTAGAATGTCAGAAGAACAATGGGATGGAGTGATGGAGGTTAATCTTAAATCAGTTTTTAATGTTACAAAACATGTCATGAAACCAATGATGAAAAATAGATCAGGAAGCATTATAAATATGAGTTCAGTAGTCGGTGTTTTTGGTAATGCAGGTCAAGCCAACTATGCAGCGTCAAAAGCAGGAATTATTGGTTTTACAAAATCTATTGCCAAAGAAATTGGTTCTAGAAATATTAGATGTAATGCGATCGCACCTGGATTTATAGCAACAGAAATGACTGATGAATTGGATGAAAAAACTCAAAAGTCCTATACAGACAATATCCCTTTAAAAAGATTTGGACAAGGAAATGATGTGGCCAACCTATGCACCTTCTTAGCATCTGACATGTCTCAATATATCACAGGTCAAGTTGTAAGCGTATGCGGAGGAATGAATATATAATTCTTACTTCTTTGGTAATTGGCTTACTATTAGTAAGTCAATGTGCACCTAAAATCCATTATGGCTACATAACGAACGAGCAGTCATTGACTGAGCTTGCGACAAGGTCTGATAACAACAAAGATAGAAAGGCTTGTTCTGATCCACTGAGCTATGCTCCATATAATCATCTTCTACACCCTATACGTACAGTAAGAATTAATGTTCACTTTATGAACAGTACAAGTAGGGAACATAATTTTGATGAAAAGACAGGGCCTAAATATTTTCACAACTTACTAAATGTTGCAAATGATAAGTTGTCAAGAAATCAGAAAATGAATCTCCCACATGGAAATGACACGGATGTTCTTGACCCACAATATAGATATGAGCTATGGCCAATCAAAAATCATAATGATGGTTATCTATATCACTACGATGATGAACTTTGCTTCTTTGTGAACAAAGGGAAAAATAAAAACAATTACAACAAGGATGTAATCAAAAAATATGCGATCGGGACTGACAGCATTCTCAATATTTTTGTAATGCCACACCACCCTGATAGTTTGGCAACCGGAAAGTACAGAGCATCTCGCACAGGCATTGCCTTAGGTACTTCTTTGAAGGTGGCTGGCTTGTGTGAAAACAGGGAAAAGCCATGGGAGTTTTCAACATTACTTAATCATGAAATTGGACACATCTTTGGTCTTAGCCACTCTTGGTACAAAAATGATGGTTGTGACGATACGCCCGTACATGCCAATTGTTGGGCACCAAATAATACTGAAAAATGCAAAGATCCTGTCTCAAATAACATGATGGATTATAACAACAGTCAAATGGCTGTGACACCTTGTCAACTAGGTAAGATTCATAAGACCTTTGCAAGCATCAATCATCAATTGAGAGGTTTGGTTGTTCCAAACTGGTGTAATTTAGACGAAAGTCAAACGATAAGAATCCAAGAAGATGATGTCTGGAATGGGGCACTTGATTTATCTTACAATGTTGTAGTAGAAGCAGGTGCATCACTCGAAATAAAATGTAGAGTATCCATGCCACGCAATAGCTCAATCACAGTAGAACCTGGGGGTACATTGATTTTAAATGATTGCAGAATTCACAATGACTGTGGAGATGAGTGGAAAGGAATCAAACTAAAAAATACAAAGAGAGAAACAGCCAAGGTAGAATATCATGGAGATGTTCTGATCGAAAACGTGCAACAGGATATATAAAATTAATTTTCTAGTTCGTGGTGAACTAGAATAAATGGTGGTATTTGAACTTCGAACTTTTGTCTTGTTTTCAAATTGAGCATCATGTAACTACCTTCCATCTTTCCCATCTTTGTAGGCAAAGGACTCCATGATTGATAAGCATGCTTTTGTTCCTGTTCCAAAATTGGTTGCTCGCCAATCACTCCTTCACCTTTCACCTCACGTTTGTTGCCCATCCCATCAGTGATAATCCAATGTCTACTCAACAGCTGAACGGTATCTTGAATCGTGTTTTCGATGGTAACATAATAAGCGTACACATAATAATTGTGATCAGGATTTGATTTATCCGGTAGAAAACTAGTTTCTACATTTATCTTAATACCATTCGTTGTTTTCGAAAACATACTCATATAGAATTATTGCTCAAGATTTAATAAAGTTTCGACTATATGCTCTGCCTCTTCAAAGGCCACTTCTAAAAGATCATTGACCAAAACCTTATCGAATTTAGTTTCATAGGTCAACTCTTCTTTCATCCTCGCGATCCTTGTTTTTAAGGCTTCCTCCGATTCTGTATTTCTATCAATCAATCTTTGCTTTAAGATTTCGAAGGATGGGGGTCTAATAAAAACTGTAAGCACTTTATCCCCAAACGCTTTTTTAATGCTCAACGCTCCCTTAACATCTATATCAAAAACAACATGTTTGCCTTTTTGTTCTAATCTTTTGACCTCTGAGGCTAAGGTCCCATAGTATTGACCTTTATAAACCTCTTCGTATTCAATGAATTCATTGTCATTTAACTTGGACTCAAACTCCTGCTTCGACAAAAAGTAATAATCTTTTCCATCAATTTCATGTCCTCGCTTGTCTCTTGTGGTTGCAGAAACACTAAAGGCTAGTTCGTCGTATTCTTGGAGTAGGTGTCGGACTATGGTAGTCTTGCCTGCACCGGATGGTGCGGTAAAAACCAGATGCTTATACTTTGTATCACCCATTGAGTCAATCGAGTCTTTTGGGGAGAGACTAAATAATGTTAGCAAGCTGTTCTTTAATTTTTTCCAGCTCATCTTTCATGGAAACTACTAGTTGTTGAATATCAGATTGTTGAGCTTTTGCACCCAAGGTGTTGATTTCTCTTCCTATTTCCTGAGAAATAAATCCCAGCTTTTTCCCTTTTTCAATGGTTTCACTGTTTAACGTATTTAAAAAGTACTCACAGTGTTGAGCCAATCTGACTTTTTCTTCTGTTATATCTAATTTCTCTAAATAGAATAGCACCTCTTGTTCGAATCTATTTTTATCCACACTTTCTTCACCCATAAACTGTGAAAGATTTTTGTGCATTCTCTCCTTGAGGCTTGTGATACGAGACTCTTCCATTGGAGAAATCTCTTCTAATTTCTGAGAAATTGAATATATTCTATTAGTAAGGTCTGATTTCAATACATCTCCCTCTTGTAGTCGGAAGTTATGAAGCATTTGAAGTGCATCAGCTGTTACTTTTTCAATAACTTTCCACTCTTCTTCATCTAATTCCCCTTCTACAGCTCCAACTACATTAGGAATTCTCATCACAGCTTGGAGCAAATCTCCTTGGCTTGCACCTAATTCATCTTGTAGAGCTTGAATCTCTTGAGCATATTTCCTGAACAAGTCTTTATTGAGGCTATATTCCTCACTTCCCGTTTCCGAACCGATTTTAAGTGTAAAATCAAATTTACCACGCAATGCAGATTTTATGATCTGCTTACGCAAAATGATTTCCTTCTCTTTGATATTACTCGGCAAACGCATTCGAATATCAGAAGATTTCCCATTTAGAGACTTAATCTCTACACCGATTACTTTGTCTCTAAATTGTTCACTCGCCTTCCCGTATCCTGTCATTGATAAAATCATATAATTCTATTTGCCTTTGCGACGCAATATACTAAATGAAATGCCCGGTGATGGCATCATATAATTCTAAATCATTAAACCAAGAGGAAATGTCACTAATTAGTTGAAAATCAGTGCAAAAAAGGCTCCTAAATATTAGCAAGTAAGGAAGAAAATACGATATTTGCACCCCAATTCACCTTGATGTAATATCAAGAGTATCAACGATTTAAACAAGATAAGAAATGAGAAAAGCAGATTTGGTAAATACAATATCAGAGAAAACAGGAGTTCCTAAGGTAGATGTGTTGGTTTCTTTAGAAGAGTTTTTCACGCAAGTGAAAGGAACATTAGGTAGTGGAGAAAATGTATATATCAGAGGTTTTGGATCATTCATTATAAAAAAGAGAGCTAAAAAGATCGGTAGACATATTAAGAAAAACGTTGCTATCGAAATTCCAGAGCACTTCATCCCTACTTTCAAGCCCTCAAAGATCTTTATTGAGCAGGTTAAGGAAAATGTAAGTGAAGAACCTAAAGTAGAAAAAGAGTAAATGAATACAAGTACAGCTCAAAAACTAGCTATTTTTGGATTTACAGCATTGTTTTTTGTCTTGTACTTCGGTTGCAATATTACTTCTAAAGAAAATAGACGCCTGGAAAAGTCCAGGGAGATAAAAGCACCAGGTCTTAATATAAATCAAGAAATTGATAATATTAAGCATATTCTTTCCAAAGATGATCAAGCTGATTTAGAATTAAACTTGATTGATCTTGAAGAAAGTAGCACTGATGAACAAAAAGTAGCAGCATTGAAAAAATTGGCAGGAAAGTGGTATTCATTAGGATATCCCCTTGTTTCTGGCCATTATGCTGAACAAATTGCTGAAATTGATAATACTGAAGATGCTTGGGCCATTGCTGGAACGACTAACTATCTAGCCATCAAGAGCCTAACTGACGAGAAACAAAGAGAATATGCCCAAGAAAAGGCAATTTCTGCTCTCGACAAGGCAATTTCCTTAAATCCGGAGAACTTAGACCACAAAATAAATAAAGCCTTGTGCTTTGTGGAATCAGCAGCTCCAATGCAAGGAATTATGATGCTAAGAGAGCTTTCTGAAGAACATCCTGAGAACACAGCAGTCCAAATCCAACTAGGAAGACTGTCAATTCGAACTAATCAGTGGGAAAATGCGTTGAATAGATTTGAGAAGGTTTTAAAGATAGATCCAAACAACAAAGAGGTACATTGTTACCTTATTGATGTATATAAAGCTCAAAATGACAATGAAATGGCCGAAAAATCAGCCGCGATTTGTCAAACACGATAAACAAAGAATAAAAAAATTAAATTATGCCTTGCGGTAAAAAAAGAAAGCGTCACAAGATCGCTACTCACAAAAGAAAGAAGAGACTAAGAAAGAACAGACACAAGAAGAAGAAGTAAGTCCTTCTACCTCATTTATAATTGACTTCAGTCAATTTTAAGTCTGTCATACCTTTGCTTATCTTAAGCAAAGGTCATTGTTCATTGGTTTTTAAGCAAAACCATCAATCTTGGTCTTTTAGTGGAAAAAGAATTAATCATACGTGGTTCAGATTCAGAAGTTGAAATTGCACTACTAGAAGACAAAAAGCTTGTAGAACTTCATACACAAGCTAAAAACGAAGCCTTTGTAGTAGGTGATATTTTTCTGGGAGAAATCGGGATGTTAAGGCCCGACCTTAACGCTGCATTCCTTAATGTAGGAGTCAGAAAAGATGCCTTTTTACACTACACTGACCTCGGTCCACAGGTTAAATCTCTCCAAAAGTTTACCAAAGTTGTCCAGAAGAAACAATACAACTCTTCAAATTTGGACAATTTCAAACTCGAACCAGACAATAGGAAGGATGGCCTTATCAATAAGGTCTTTCATAGAAAACAACCAGTACTAGTACAAATACTCAAAGAGCCTATTTCTACCAAAGGACCAAGGCTTACCTGCGAAATCACCTTACCTGGAAGATTTTTAGTACTTACTCCTTTTGCTAACATCATAGCAATCTCTAAAAAGATATCAAATCCTGATGAAAGAAAGAGATTGAAGGTATTGGCTGAAAGTATCAAACCTAAAAACTTCGGTCTGATCTTAAGGACTGCAGCAGAAGGCAAAAAAGTAGCCGAGTTGTATGAAGAGATTTCTGGGCTTATGGCTAAATGGGCTGGAATCTACGATGAACTGCAATCGGATCTAAAGCCAAGGAAGCTGCTTAGCGAAATAGACAAGACATCAACCATTTTCAGAGATTTACTTAGTGATGACTTCAACAAGGTAGTGATCAATGACAATCTACTATACGAAAATGTAAAGGACTATGTAAAAGGAATTGCACCTGAAAAAGTAAAGATTGTAAAGAAATACAGAGGCCAAAAACCAATCTTTGAGTCTTACGGGGTCAATCGCCAAATCAAATCTTCTTTTGGTAAGACCTCTACCATGAAGAGTGGCGCTTACCTAGTTATAGAATCCACTGAAGCAATGCATGTTATTGATGTAAACAGTGGTCCGAAAAGTTCAAAACAAAATCAAGAGTCTGCTGCACTCAATGTAAATCTTGAAGCGGCAGAAGATATAGCACGTCAATTAAGATTAAGAGATATAGGGGGCTTAATCATTATCGATTTTATTGACATGCGTAACAATGAGCACAAGAGCAGATTGTTTTCTTCAATGAAAGAATACATGAAACCTGATAGAGCTCAACACACAATACTTCCATTAAGTAAATTTGGTCTAATGCAGATTACCAGACAACGTCTGAAACCTGCATTGAAAATCGAGACCGAAGAAAGTTGTCCTGTTTGCAATGGAACAAATATCGTTGAAAACTCAATGTTGTTTGTTGATCAATTAGAAAGAGCAATCACACTTATTCTACAAAACAGACCTACTGCCAAAATCAATCTTGAAGTTCACCCATTTATCTACGCTCATTTAAAGCGAGG
>CALHKJ010000440.1 GCA_938033975.1 uncultured Saprospiraceae bacterium
AATGACTTTCGGGATGTGGACGTGGCTTAACCGTTGCCAGGTATCAATTCTATAATAGTATGTAAGAACCATACTGGCTATTTCGATATTTTGTTCTATAGTTTTAATTAAGAGCAAACAAAAATACCGCATTTATTAAAAAATACATAATTTTTATTATTTTTAGAGTAGCCCCAATGATTGAGCTATTATCTGGCTCAATACCACAAAACAAATTGTTTTGATCTGAAAGAGAAAGCTGATTCAACTTACTTATTGTTAAAGCTAAGATTACCTATATTATTAGACCTATTGAGAAATAGACAATCTGTTTTATTACAGATTTAAACCTACAGAATGAGAATATCACTTATCCCACTTTTGATTAGCTTTTTGATAATCACCTCATCTCAATTGAATGCGCAAACTTGGATAATGGCAGGCCAGGATTGTCAAACCACCTGTGCGGGTTCATGCATTTTTATTGATAGAAACGATTGGGGTGGAACCCTCAGTGAAGGATATCACCATGATTTTACGATCAATTTCCCAAGTGTTGGGCCTGACGCAAATGGTTGTCAACCAATCACTGACATTCAAGTATGTGCTAATTTAACAGCAGTTAATTTCCCTTCTGGAGATAATAGCTGTTTTTCAGGTGTTTACGTAAATGCTTGGTTGGATCCACCAGCTGGACCAGGGTCTGGCCAGACTATTGATATGAGTGGATTTCAACCCATGTTAGATGCCCAAGGGCCACAAGAAGATTGTGGATTTTTTGGAGCTGAAGGTTGGGATTATACAACGGCTACTACCATTGGGTTAGATCCTATCCCCGCAGTTGATTATGGCTGTGCAGGAATAACTGACGGTATGGCAATATCTGACGGATATATAAATTTAGAATATGAAGTTTGTATTAATTATATGTACTACTACGAAAGTCCGCCTACGATTGATATGGGTAATCCAGTAGTTATAGCTTGTGGACAAGATGCAACCATTGGAGGCGATCCATTAGGCCCAAATGGAGCCATGTTTATGTGGGATACAAACGATTCTGGGACCATTGATGTTGGAGGTAATCCAAACGATGATGTGACAGGTCAAATAACAATTCCAGAAGCAGACTTAGTTCAAGGAACAACATCATATTGTGTTACCGTTACTGATCCTACCACCCTGTGTGAAACCATTGATTGTGTAGATGTTACATATAATTGCTGCCCGGATCCTGGATCATGCAACACTGATTGCTCAGTTGGTGATCCCGAAATTTGGAACACCACTACCTGTCAATGCGAAATTGATGGAACTGCAATCATTGGTTGTACCGATCCAAGTGCATGTAATTATAATACTCAAGCAACTTGTGATGATGGATCATGTGCGCCATGTGTGGATATTTGTGATTCTTGTCCTTCAGGCTGCGACGCTTGTGAGTTTGATTATGAACCGACTGTAGATGAAGTTGTCGATAACTGTACAGCCTACGACTTCAATCCACCGGTTGGAACGGGAACAACTGTGACACGTTGTGCAGATTTGATTGCACCATCTAACACAGTTAATTTTCAAGTAATCATTTCTTCAAATTGTGGAGGGCCAGGCCCAGGAGGCGGAAATGTATCGAATTTTTCATGGGAATTGTTAGATGAAAATTGTAACCAATTAGAAAACGGTGATCTTAGCAATCTCTCATTTACTGTATTGGATTGTACAGTGCAATATACTTTTTGTTACACATTTACAGTCCCAAATCCAGGCCCACCAACAAATTATTGTGAACACACAACACACCAACCATATTTCTTTGATACAACTGCTGGTCAAGGATGCTGTGGAGCAAACTCAGGTACAGTTGCAACCATAAGCCCTGTTTGTCCAGGTACTAGTGTAACAGTAGGAACAAATACAGACGAAAACACAGCTGCAGAATACACAACAATGATGCTTGTTGTGGATGATGCCACAGGAAATATTGTATCCACTGGATCAAACGGCTTTAGTTGGACCATCCCTGTATGTGGTAGCTATTCATTTTACAGCTTTAATTATCTTACATCAGATACTGGTGTTACAGTGCCAGCTTCAGGGGATGGCTTAAGTACAGTTGATTGTACCACCTCTTGTTGCAGTCTTTCCTCTCCAGTGACAGTTGCCTTCTCAGATGCAGAAGCTCCAATATTTCCGGTTGAAAATGATGTGACAATTGCCTGTACCAATGATATACCTGCGAGTTTCGATTTGACTTGGACCGATAACTGTGATGGTACCGGAAGTGTTGGCTATACAGAAAGTGGTGGTCCGATAGATCTATGCTCGGGAGGTGCAATTACCTATACTTGGACCTACACAGATGCATGTGGAAATATCGGAACTGAATCTAAAACCTTTACAATTTTAGCTCCAATTGAAACTGCTTGTACTGGAACCGATCCATGTTTTGAAAATTATTTGGAGATCCTTGATTGTGAAGGAAACGTATGTCAAGCATGTGTAGGTACGCCTGTTACACCATTGACTTGTGATGATGGAGATTGTGCAAATGGATTGGAAGTTTGGAATGATACAACTTGTGAATGTGATCCAGGTACACCACCTGTGTGTGATGATGGTTGTGCATTGACAACGGATAGTTTTAATCCGACATCATGTTTATGTGAATTTACCCCACCAGATGTTGATGATGGTTGTTCTTTGACAACAGATAGTTTTGATGCTGCAGCCTGTGCAATAGTGAATGATCCTCCTGATCCAGATGATGGTTGTGCATTGACTACAGATAGTTTTGATGCAGCAGCCTGTGTG
>CALHKJ010000441.1 GCA_938033975.1 uncultured Saprospiraceae bacterium
GAAATCCAAAATGAAGAAACTCCTACCCCATTTGCTGGTGATTATGATGGAGACTCTTCTTTGGCTGATATGACTTCTCTTCAGAATTTCCTTATGGATGAATATGGTTATGATGCTGGAGAATTTGGAAATAAAATTAGAAAACTTGAAGGTACCAGAGTATTCGGAAAATTGGATTTCAATCTAAGTGTCGATCATAAGCTTACACTAAGACATAATTATACAAAAGGAGTAAGCACAGGTGCAAATGCATCAACAAATAGTAGAATCAATTTTGCAAACAATGCAGTATTCTTCCCTAGTACAACGAACAGTAGTGCTTTGGAATTGAACTCAAGTTTAGGAGATAACAAATCAAATAACCTAATCATTGGATATACCACTGTTAGAGATGATAGAGATCCAATAGGGCAAGATTTTCCTAATGTTTTTATAAGAGATGGTGAAGGATCAATTTCGTTTGGATCAGAAGCATTCTCAACAGCAAATGCTTTAGATCAAAACATTTTTACGATTACAGATAATTTCAAAATCTATAAGGGAGACCACACCTTGACAATTGGTACTCACAATGAATTCATCAGTTTCTACAATCTATTTATCAGACAAAACTATGGATCATACTTCTTCCTAAGTTTAGACGATTTTTATGATGGTAACGTAACTGGATATGATAGATCATATTCATTGGTTGATGATTTAACTGGTGATGGTTCAGCTGCAGCAGCAGAATTTAGTGCAGCACAATTAGGATTTTACATACAAGACGAGTGGGCTGTAAGTAACAAAATGACAGTTACTGGTGGATTGAGATTGGATATTCCTATTTTAGGAACAGCACCTAGTATTGATGCATCATTCAACTCGACAACATTGCCTTTGCTAGAAGCACAATATGATCTTCAAGGAGCACAAGGTGGGGCTGCACCTAAAACACAATTATTACTTTCACCAAGAATTGGAGTAAACTTCGATGCAAATAAAACTACCACAGTAAGAGGTGGACTTGGAGTATTTACAAGTAGAGTACCATTTGTATGGCCAGGTGGAATGTATACCAACAATGGTATCACAGTAGGTGGTTTGGATGAAAACGATATTGAAGCGACATTTAATCCTGATCCATTTGGTCAGCCAACAAACCCAAATGTTACTGTTCCTGCAGGACAAGTTGATTTGTTTACTGAAGACTTTAAGTACCCACAGGTATTAAGAGCTAGCTTAGGATTTGACAAAGAAATTGGTGACGGATGGTTAGGTAGTTTGGAAGGTATGTATACGAAGACACTTAACAATGTCTTCTACCAAAATGTAAATTCTGATCCAACGGTTGATTTTAACTGGACTGGTGCAGATACTAGATCAATCTTTACACGTGGCAGAATAGATGATACTTATACTGCTGTATATCTTGCATCAAATACTAATGAAGGTTTTGCATACAACTTGACGGCTTCGTTAAACAAGTCATTCGACTCTGGATTGTTTTTATACGGAGCATATTCATTTGGAGATTCAGAAGCAATCTTTGAAGGAACTTCATCACAAAATTCTTCTCAGTGGAGAGGAGCATTCACAGTGAATGGAAGAAACAATGCTGAGCTTGGTAGATCTGATTTTGCCTTAGGAAATAGAGTTATTGCGAGCATTGGTCAAGCAATTAACTGGACTAATGAGATTAAAACCAATGTATCATTATTTTACAATGGTCAATCAGGTGATTTATACTCATATGTATACAACAACAGAAACATCAACAATGAGTCTGGATCAACTAGTAGAGAAAGACATTTGATTTATATCCCTGCTACTCAATCTGATATCATGCTTGTTGCTGATGGCGATGTAACAGCAGATCAACAATGGGCAGCATTGGATGCTTTCATTGAAGATGATGCTTACTTGTCAGCAAACAGAGGTCAATACGCAGAGAAGAATTCTAACAGAACACCATTTACACATCAGTGGGATTTGAGAATTGCTCAAGATTTAGGAATTAAACTTGGTAACACTACAAATCGTTTCCAAATTTCATTGGATATTTTCAATGTAGGTAACTTAATCAATAGTGACTGGGGTGCTATTTACTCAAACCCATTTGCTTATAGATTGATTGATTTTGAAGGATATGCTGAAGATGGTACTACACCTACTTTCACTTTCGGTGAAGACGATTTAGGTAATGACAGATTTAACATTAGTGATAGAGCTTCTAGATGGAGAGGAAGAATTGGATTGAGATATATTTTCAATTAAGATTTTCTGTAAGAAGCGTTTTATCTACTAACCACGTTATAGATATATCCCAATTTCAGTATAAAAGCTGAAAACTATTGCCAGCCTTTTCCCAAGGGCTGGCATTTTTTTTCGCCTCCCTGAATTTCTACGATTCCGCTTGCATGGAATCTTGAAATTCTTCCCTCCCCTGTTGGCGGAGGGGAAGCTTAATAGTTTATCTTTGTTCTATAAATCAATCACATGTTACTCTCTGAATTAAAAACACATTTATCTCAGTCATCGCACTTAAATTTCAAATTGCCTAATGGTCATTTGATTCCTTCTCACTTTCACATTACAGAAGTTGGTGTTCTTTCTAAAGATTATGTTGATTGTGGTGGGACCTTTAGGTCTGAGAAAAAATTGACAATGCAAATATGGGTAGCAGATGATCTTGATCATCGTTTATCACCTGTTAAATTTCTGGATATCATCAATCTATCTAACTCGCTTATTAAAGACGAAGACTTGGAAGTGGAGATAGAATATCAGAATGATACTATCGGAAAATATCAGCTTGGCTTTGATAATGGAAACTTCGAATTGCTTGCAACTCAAACTGATTGTCTTGCAAAAGATCTGTGCGCAGTTCCAGTATCAAAAACTAAATTTGATCTTTCTGAGATGACGGCAAGTGGTAATAGCTGTGCTCCAGGTAGTGGCTGTTGCTAATCCTATCTTCTTGCCTTTAGACTTGAAGCACGCATGATTTTTTCTTTACCAAATCTACGCTTGATCCAATCGCGTTGCTCCATTAATTTAATTTCCTTTTCGGTATCATCAAACAAACTAATTTGGTAGCTACCGCTGACCAGCCCACTAAATTTTACACCTATCAGTCGGATTAATTGGCGACGCTCATATAGTTTTTCAAAAATTTCTAATACATGCTTGATCAATACTTGATCATTTGAAGTATAAGAAATTCGGCGTTGCTTTGTGTAGGTATTAAAATCAGCATAACGAATTTTGACTGTTAGAGTAGAACAAAGTTTTGCATCTTCTCTCAAATCAAAGGCAAGATCGTCGACCATCTTTATCATCATATTTTTAATGTGTCCGAGGTCTAGTGTATCTTCTTTGAAGGTTCGTTCCTTGGACATTGATTTTTGTTCGTGATACGGGACCACTGGAGACTCATCAATACCATGTGCCTTTTCCCAAAGATGTTTACCGTGTTTACCAAATTCACGCTCTAGTAGTCTGACAGGAATACTGCTTAGTGTTTCGATTTTTCGGACGCCCATGAAGCTTAGCTTCTTGTAGGTAACTTTCCCGATACCAGGAATCTTTTTTACGGAAAGTGGAAAGAGAAAATCTTTTTCGGTACCACGAGGTACTTGGAGTGCACCATTGGGTTTGGATTCTCCTGTTCCAATTTTCGAAACAAGTTTGTTGATTGAAAGACCAAAGGATATTGGTAATCCAGATTCTTTGATCACCCTTTGTCTGAGTTCTTTGGACCAATTGAAGCAGCCAAAGTATTTGTCCATTCCTGAGAGGTCGAGATAAAATTCGTCAATGGAAGACTTTTCATACTTTGGAGCATCCTCTGCAATGATATCTGTTACGATTCCAGAATACTTTGAGTAGCTATCCATATCTCCTCGAATGACGATGGCATCAGGACAAAGTCGAAGTGCCATCTTCATAGGCATCGCTGAATGGATGCCGAAACGACGCGCTTCATAACTACATGATGCAACGACCCCTCTAGAACTGGTGCCACCTATCAAAAGTGGCTTACCAAGAAAGTCGCTATTTTTCAGACATTCGACAGAAACAAAGAATGAATCGAGGTCTAAATGTAATACGGCACGTTCGAACAAATTGCTTAAAGTTAAAAAATGACGAATAATATGACAAATATAGTCGATATTATCGATATATTTGCTCTGTTGTAAATAAACCATTTGAGGATTTTTTGCATCTTTATAGTAAGACAAACTACTAATATGGGATTTATTGGAGGCATGTTTAAAGTGCCAAGACATCGCAAATTTGATTACATTCCGCAGCACTATGATCCTGCTAAGGAAGAATTAGAGAATCGAATGGCTCCTTATAAAGAAGGAGGCAAAGACGCCGAAAAGGTAAAGGCAGGCATTAAAACTGGCTTTAAGCGTCGAGTTGCGACCAACCCCAGCTATAGCACAAAGAGTAGCGCTTCAACTATTCGTCTAGTCGCTATAATCTGCATTCTAATCGTATTGACAGTGTTATTTCTAAAAAGCTCAGTGATTGCAGATTTTATAAAAGCCATGGAATCCTAAGTATTCCACATATAGTGGAATAAAAGATTTTATCGAAAGCTAAAAAACAAGCATCTTGCGACTAATTAAAAGCCGAAATTATGGCTGATATCATTCAGCTGTTGCCAGAATCTATTGCCAACCAAATTGCAGCCGGAGAAGTCGTACAAAGACCTGCGTCCGTTGTAAAGGAACTGCTCGAAAATTCCATCGATGCAGAGGCCACTTCTATACAATTAATTATCAAAGATTCCGGTAAAACATTGATCCAGGTGATTGATGATGGCAAGGGGATGACCGAGACTGATGCAAGGATGTGTTTTGAAAGGCATGCTACTTCGAAGATCAGAAGTGCTCAGGATTTATTCAGTATTAAGACTATGGGTTTTAGAGGTGAGGCAATGCCTTCCATTGCTTCCATTTCTCATTTACATTTGAAAACCAAACAAGAAGGAGCAGAACTAGGTACTGAAATTATCATCCATGGTTCTACCTTAAAAAAACAAGAATACTGTCAGACTCCAAAAGGAACCTCCATATCCGTCAAAAATTTATTTTACAATGTACCTGCGAGAAGGAAATTTCTAAAAAAAGACGCAACGGAGTACAATCATATATTAGAAGAATTCAAGAGGGTTGCTATTATAAATCCTAAAATTGGATTTAGACTAATTCACAATGACAATGAAATCTATCATTTGCCGGAAGGCAATCTAAGACAAAGAATAACCAGCATCTTTGGTAAGAGCGTCAATGAAAAATTGGTACCGATCGAAGAAGAAACCAGTATTGTAAAAATAAACGGATACATCGGTAGACCGGAACTAAACAAAAAAACAAAAAGTGATCAATACCTTTTTGTCAATGGACGATACATTAAAAGTCCATACTTGCATCATGCTATAAAAAATGGCTACGATAACATGTTGGGTGATGATGAATATCCCTTTTATATTTTGGATTTAGAAATTGACCCATCCACAATTGATATCAACATCCACCCTACCAAGCAAGAGGTGAAGTTTGAAGAAGATCGATTGATATATAACTATTTGAAAGTAACGACAAAAGCATGTCTTGCGAAATATAGTATTACACCGACTTTAGATTTTGAAAAAGATCTTTCGTTTGATAGAGTTTATAATGAAACAGGGTACCAAAAAAATGACTCAGGCATAAAAATGCATTTGCCTGTTGAAGAGAGAAGAGCTAAAAGAAAAGAGATAGAATCTTGGGAAAGTATGTATCGCGAAATACAAACAGATCATGATGCTGATGATCAGCATATCACGCTACCAAGTACAGTCTCTCTTATAGAAGAAGAAAACAATCCAAATGGAGTTGATCTGAAAGCCAGTCAACCATTTCAATTGCATCATCAATTTATTGTCAATCAAATTAGAAGTGGTTTTATCGTTGTGGATCAGCAAAATGCACATGAAAGAATACTGTACGAAAGGTATTTAAAAGCCTTGGAAGGAAATAATATGGGAGTACAGCAATTGTTGTTTCCAATCACTGTAGATTTCACTCCTGAAAAAGCTGCTACCTTGGAAGGACTTTGCCCAGAATTGTTAAAACTAGGCATCAAGATAGAACCCTTTGGTCATGGAAGTTTTGTGATTCATGGTTTTACCTCAGGCATGGAAGAGAGTAATTTTAAGCTTATTCTAGAAAATGTCATTAATCAGTATTTGGATAACATTGATCTAGATTTAGGGAATAATGAAAACCTTGCGCTGTCTTTAGCTGTTCATTCTTCAATAAATAGAAGCAAGAAGCTTGAAGTAGAAGAAATGCAACATATGTTGGATGATCTTTTTGCAACTGAAAATCCTTATACTTCGCCTTCCGGCAAAAAATGTTTCGTCACTTATGAACTTGATGACATAAAAAAACGGTTTATATAGTATAAAATCTAAAGATGCCACCACTTACTGATGTAGTAAAGAAGTTATTGATACTGAATGTTGCGGTATATTTTATCGCTACCATTTTTCTTAAAAACTCAATTTTGTTGGGAATGCAAACACCCTTTCTATTTGATGAAAGTGGTGCTATGAGTTTCAATAAAGGTTTTCAGCCTTTTACAATGGTTACTCATATGTTTATGCACTCTACACAGGGAATGGGGCATTTGCTTATGAATATGATGGGACTATTCTTTTTTGGTCCCTATGTGGAGAGAGCTTTAGGAGCTAAAAGATTTGTGATACTATACTTTGTTGCAGGCTTTGTAGCCATGCTTTTCCACTTTGGTATAGACTTCATC
>CALHKJ010000442.1 GCA_938033975.1 uncultured Saprospiraceae bacterium
AGCATAGTTGTTTTGTTTTCATGATACATTTCAGCAATCATAGGATTGCAAGCTGCTTCCACCGCTCCATTTGCAAAGCCAATAAAAAATGTAGAGATGATTAGTCCCCAAAATCCCCCAGCAAAAATGGTAAGTACCAATCCTAAAATGTGACCAATAAATGCTACCCACATTAATTTTTTCGGTCCGACAGAGTTGTATAACAGACCTCCAATAATCATCGCTACTGGAAATCCTAAAAAGGCCATTGAATTTACCCAGCCTAGTTGTGAATCATTCAAGGCAAAATCTGCATTTAGTTGATTTAATATTCCTGCTCTTATTGAAAAGGTCATTGCAGTTACAGTCAACGATATGCAACTCGCTAAAAACAACCGATTCTTGTTTACATTACTCATTTCTCTTGGTTTAATTTTTCAATTGGTTTGATAGTTTTGATTTTCATGCCAGAAAACTCACAATAGCCGCCCTTTGTAAAATTAAGTGCAGAATGATTCGCAGATCAATAAATAATAGAAGTGTAAGTTTTTTCATATTTGCATGACCAGTATATGGACTTCTAATATACTTATAAAACAGAAGAATTTGAATGCTTACATTCTACATATTGAAACAGCAACAAGTACTTGTTCTGTAGCACTTTCCAAGGATGGAACACTAATGTCCACTGAAGTTGCCATAGAATCAAATATGCATACCAAGAGAATCAATATTATGATTGAGCAACTTTTGGCTTCAAATGCTGTGGATATGAAAGATCTTTCTGCCATATCAGTATCTATTGGTCCAGGATCCTACACTGGACTCAGAGTTGGTCTCTCAGCTGCTAAAGGTCTCGCCTTTGCACTAGATATCCCTTTAATAGGAATAAGCACCTTAGAGGCGCTTGCACAGCCTAATAAGGCAAATCCTGAAGGCAAATCAGTGATTTCAGCCATTGATGCACGCAGAAATGAGGTTTATATGGCAATTTTTGACCCTTCCCTGAACCTTTTGAAAGGTGATCACTGTTTAATAATTGAGGAAAATGTATATCCTGACAACTGGCCACCTGCTGAAAAACTTATTGTTTGCGGCAACGGAGCCAACAAAATAGGGGAGTTGTTGGGCGATTTTCCACTGGATTCGATCGATTCTGAATGTGATGCGGCCCATCAAGCATCACTAGCTTATTCAAAGTTTCAGGAGCAAAAATTCGATGATATTATCTATTTGAAGCCTAATTATCTCAAACCTCCTAACATCACTCAAAGCAAGAAAAAGCTTTTTTAAGGCAAAATCTTACTCGCTTATTGCCTTTTTGGAAAAATATCTAACCGCTTTAACATTTTGGTACAGTTTTGGTAAAACCTAATAAGTATTCCGCGAACTAAATAAAAAAAAACTTACCTAATGAGAAACAAGAAGAACGAAACTGTTACTCTTAAGAAAGGTGGCAATGAAGTCCAACTGGATTACGCTGATTTGCGTAAAGCAGTATTGGTCCTAAGAGCTGTTAATCACAAGTTACGTCAAAGAATTATTGACCTACTTGAGGATGGTGAAACAATGACTGTTACGGATATCTATATCAAGTTAAGATTAGAGCAGTCAGTCGCATCTCAGCACCTTGCAATCTTAAGAAGAGTTGGAGTTGTTTTAACTGAAAGACAAGGAAAATTTATTTACTATTCTTTAGATAAAGATAGACTTGCTCAGATTGCAAACCTAGTTGAAGATTTAGCTGGATAATTAATCAGATAAACTTAGAAATCTATAAGGAACATTTACTTTATACGTTATTTACTTATTAACAATCAGTCGTTTACGAATTAAAAAAAAGACTAATATTTCTTTTTTTATATTAAAGAAAATTAGATATTTGTGACTAAGGTTGTCAAAATAAGAAATAATGAACGAAGCTAAAATTAGGTTCAGTTCCGAGAAGCTATTCGTCTCGACTGAACTAATGAGAGCAATAGCTCACCCCCTGAGGCTTAAAATCCTCGAGTATATTGACCAAAATGACAAGATTAAAGTGAATTCGATTTATGGTCATCTACAGATAGAACAATCTCTAACGTCACAACACCTCAAGATTTTGAAAACTGCAGGAGTTGTTTCAGCTGAGAAGGACGGAAAGTTCATGTTCTACTCCATTAATTATCCTATCATTGATAGAGTAAATAATGCTATGCAAAATTTCCTCAAAGCCGAAAAACCAATTGGTAAGGCATAAAAAGAAATTACCAACTAAAAGAAAAACTAATCCTATCCAGAAATGGATGGGATTTTTTTTATTCCTCTTCCTGGCTTAATCTTTCTTGCTCTTTTCTTATTTCTTCCTCAGATTTGAAAAAGCTTCGATAGAAAACTAAGATTGTAATTACACCAAGTGATATTGATGTATCTGCTACATTGAAAACTGGATTAAAAAAGGAAAAGCTTTTTCCACCTCTAAATGGGACCCAGTCAGGTAAGGTGCCCTCATACATTGGAAAATATAGCATATCGACAACTTTGCCTTGCAAAAATGGAGCATATCCGCCTCCTTCAGGAAACATCTGCGCTATTCCGCCATGGTATAAGGGCGTTTCAGAAAAAATCATCCCATAAAAAGCACTATCTATTATATTGCCAATAGCGCCTGCTATAATCAAGGAAAAAGCAATCAAAAGCCCTTTGCTTTCATTTGCTTTGATCATACCACGTATGATATAAATCAAAACCATAACAAGTACAATTCTGAAAATACTTAGTATGTACTTTCCAATCACACCACCAAAGGACAGACCAAAAGCCATTCCGTCATTTTCTACAAAATGAATTCTAGCCCAGTCAAGGCCAAACATTAGAAATCCTTTTCCGTATTCGAAATTGGTTTTTATATAAATTTTCGAAACCTGATCGATGATCAATACGAAAATGATAATTGCTGTGACTAAATGAGCTTTTTTCAATTCAATGCTTTGATGGCGCAAAGTTATATTTTAATCTCGTTTTTGCTAAGCCTTTATACTTAAGCTTGCATCCAGAACTGCTTTTAATCTTCCATTTTAGGTCAAATTGCCAATTTCTCTTCACACAACTGGGCATCTAAATACTATTTACCCTGTCCAATTTTAAAATCCTTTAATCTCTCCATTTGTGCCATTACTCCATTCTAGCTAAATGATCACTCCATTAGCTTTTACATTTATGCTAATTATTTAAAGCAAGCTGTGTTCCGATTTTTATTATTCACAATGGCTTTTCTTCCAAGATTAAATTAATGATGTCATGAATGTATTTTCTAAAATAATATTACTAGGTGTTGGTTTGCTTTTGCAAATAAATATTGCAACATCTCAATGCACTCCTTCATCTTGTTTGACTGACATTCTTGACTTCAGCACAGCAATTGATCCTCAAACCGGACTAACTTTAGCAACATCATCAGGCATAAATACTGTGCAGGATCCACTATGGATTTTGACATCTGCGCCAACAACAAATGGCCCAGTCAATCTTGGTTCTCCCGCATTTGTCATTGATACATACAGCGCATGGGATGACATGACTCCTGTAACAAGTCCTCCTTCTAAATATATTTCTGCTTTCCCTTCCTCTGGATCCAATGAAGCTACTCCTGCTTCAACGCCTTATGTATTTGAACGAAAAATATGCGTTTGCGGATCAAATACAATAGCAAGTTTTCAAGACATGATACATGTTGACAATCAGGTAACTTTATCATTGCATGGACCAGGACTTGGAGCTGGTATAATATTATCAAGTTACAATTCTACAGTTGTTTCAAATTTTAGAAATCCTCCAGAAAATGATGGTACTCTTCATAATGTCAACTTGCAAGCTAATAGCACATACATTCTTCGTGCTGAAATGATAAACGATAATTCTGGCTCTCCAATGGGTTTGAATATAAACGGCCAAATCCTCGCTGACCAAGTTGTATTATCAGAAGGTACTTGTTGCAATAATGGTGCATTTATATCCGGATATAAATTCTTAGATGAAAACTGTGATGGGATACAAAATTCTGGTGAACCAACAGATGCTGGGTGGGTGATGGTACTAAAGGATAATTTTGGTACTCCAATTCAAACTTCAACAACAGACATTAGTGGGTACTATTTTTTTAATATTACAACACCAGGGACATATACCGTCGAAGAACAATTACCACTAGTAGCAGGTTTCAACCAAACATTTCCAGCCGCACCATCAAATCATACAGTGACTATTACCGGAACCGAAATAATTTCTAATCTAAATTTCGGAAATTGTTGTCCGGATTGTCAGCTGTTTCAGGCATCTGCCGGATCAATAGGGTTCAATATTAATTCTTCTGGAACGAACGTTACAATAAATCCAACCGGACTAACAGCCTCGGAGTCATATAGCATTGATATTAATTGCAACGGTCAATATGAAATAATCAATATTGCAGGGAATACTTCGGTTACATATACCTTTCCTCATACAGGAACATTCGATTTAAAAATAAAGGTAAATGCCTTGAAATGTGGAAAGCCTTGTGGTCTAGAATTAGAAATTAACAACATAAAATTAACACCAGAAGAATGCCAGGAAACAGTGTGCTATGACTGGGAAGGGATCAGCCCATTTTGTAATGTTTTCGATCTTGCAGAATTCGATGGAGATATTTTAGCTTGTGGAGATCTGGTATTTGGATTTCCAGGTATTGGAAAGTGGAATGGGACTAACTTTGTCTCGTTTGAGAATTTTGCTTTGTCCCATAATGTATTCGAAATCGAACCATTTCAAGGAAATCTATATGCCCTGGCACATAATCCAGATTTTGTTCTATACAAGTGGAATGGAATCAGTTGGTCTATAGAAAGGACAATACCACATAATATTTTCCATACGGATAATACAAACCACGATTGGTTTCATGATGAAATACTTGCTACTCAACTTGGATTATTTGTTGCATTTCATAAGGACAATACTGTGCTAAACAAAAGCAGTCATGAAATCCATCACTTTGATGGGACGAGTTGGGCAATACTTCCAGATCCTGCAGATCCAGTTGGGACTCTTTTTCAATATTATCAAGTAGGAGAATATGATGATTTTCCTGTGATAAGAGCTGATTATATTACACCATCGGCTGACCTAGTTTCGATATTATATTTTTGGAATACTATTGGGTGGCAAAAATTGACTTTTGACCATATAAAGTATTTACCAACGACACCTGGAGCAAATTTTGGTGAGGGTATATCAGTTGTCAAGCAGAAAGATGCTAACACTTTAATTTGCGGAGGCTTTTTTTCTGGTATTGAAAACGCAACGCAGGGAGCAGTTTTAGGTACTAGGCTGATCGCTGAATTCGATTTAAATTTTCAACAATGGTCTTCAATTGGTGGTGGAGCAACAACGGGTGGTACGGTGTTCCCAAGGCCAGGTATTATGGATATTGATATTATAGGAGATAATATATTTGCTGTTGGGTCTATTAGTGAAATGGGTGGCACCAATGTCATTGGATCTGCATGGTATGACGGTTCTCAATGGCAAGATCTTTATGATGATTCACAACTTGCCTTTTTCAGTAGTTCCCTCCCTTCAATTTCCCAAAACGGAGAATGTGAAATCTTTTTCGCAGGAGAATGTCAATTTGGTAAAAGCAGCTCCTGTTGTTTGTATGAAGATTTACATCTTAGCGGTGTAGAGTCAGGTCAAAAACTTTATCATACCCATGGAGAAATTATTACAACCAATACAACGATTTCTCCAACAGCCGATGTCATTTATAAAGGAGGAAAAGGGGTTACTCATTCTCCAATTTTCAACGTACAAACGCCTGGTCAATTTTCTGCTATTATTGAAGGCTGTGGAGATTGTTGTCCCGATGATCCTCTCAATGATCTTCCTTTTTTAGCTTCATTTGTTGGCAATCCAAATTACACAATTACGCAGTACATGTACAATGGCGATTGTATTTATAAAATCACAGATTTTTGTCTTGTCTCTGATGGTAGCTCAGCATATTATGATTGTTTAGGAAATTTGATCTGCGAACAATTTCAATTTGGGGGTTCTTGTCCTAGTCCTTTTACAATCACTAACCCTATTGTTCTTCAAAGTTGTTAGCTATACAATCCAAGGTTGTAAGGAAATAATAGCCTTACTACCTGCATCCTTCTTTAAAGGCAAAGTTATTTTAATCTCGTTTTTGCTTCGCCTTGATGCTTAAGGTTGCATGTGGCACTGCTTTTAGCCTGGCTTTTGAGATTAATTCGCCAGTTTCCCTGCAAACACCATAAGTTTTGTTGATAATTCTAACCTTAGCATTCTCTAAATGAGAAATCAGCTTTCTTTGTCTGGAAGCTAATGTATATAATCTTTCAGTCTCCACAGTCCCAATTCCATCATCCAATCCTTTCACTTTTGCTTCTGGACTTTCTGCCAATTCTTCAATCTGCTTTCGGTAGTAAGCAAGCTCTTCATTTGCTTTGACTAGCTTTTCATCGATGATGAGCTGGAACTCTTCTAATTCCTCACTCGTGTATCTATTTTTCTGCGCCATAAGACTAAACTTGATTTTGTAGCTTAAAATGATAACTAATTCAGATTCGGGAGCTTATTACAATTAACTTTGTAATAATTGTAACAAGTATAAAGTTCAAAATTTTTTTCAAATTCTATTTATGTTTAAGCGTCTAGCTCTTCTATTTTTTGTCTCCTTCTTTACTTTAAATGCCAATGCACAGAGTAAAAAGGTGCATTTTTACCTGGAAAACCTAGTAAACGCATCAGATGGACCTTATGATTGCCTAATTGCATTCCATTCTGACTTCAGTGTGGAAATAGATGAAAATCTTGAGAAAAAGGAAAAAGGAAGCCTTGTATATTCAATTCTTAATCAAAATGCCAACAACAGTCAAAGAGAGGCCAGAGACCTTTTAGATGAATTGAACATCGCCTTTAAAACTTTCCTAATTGCAAATTGTATTCACGCCAAACTAAATGAAGAACATATCTATCAGTTGGCGGCACTGGAGCAAGTAAGGACTATCATGTACAATCCTTCCGTTATGCTTGATGAACCAATGGAGTCACAGGAAATTGAATTTAGAGAGGCAGAACCAGAATGGGGCATACAAATGATCAATGCAGATAGTGTTTGGAAAATGGGTTACACTGGTCAAGGAGTAATTATTGGTGGTCAAGATACTGGTTTCGATTGGGATAATGATGTCTTGATAAATAAGTACAGAGGTTATGAAACAGAAAGCCAAATGGCAGATCATAACTACAATTGGCATGATGCAATCAGTGAGATAAATCCCTTGCACATGGATTCTATAATAACCGATAACACAAATCCTTGTGGGCTTAAGGTTCTTGCTCCATGTGATGATCACAATCACGGAACGCATACAATGGGGACCATGGTAGGTTCTGATACACTCAATGCAATTGGTGTAGCACCAGATTCTAAATGGATCGCTTGTCGAAATATGGAAAGAGGTTATGGAACACCTGCAACTTATTTGGAATGCTTTGAATGGTTCCTAGCACCAACGGATCTCAATGATGAAAATCCAGATCCAAATAAAGCTCCTCATGTTATAAATAATAGCTGGTCCTGTCCAGAAATGGAAGGTTGCAATGAATTAAATTGGTTTATTCTAGAAGAAGCTGTTAATAATCTAAAAGCTGCCGGAGTTGTGGTAGTTGTCTCTGCTGGAAACAGCGGACCTGCCTGCAATACAATTAGTACTCCAGCTACAATATTTGAAAATTCATTTACAGTTGGGGCCACAGCTTCCAATGATACGATTGCTGCTTTCAGTAGTCGTGGAACAGTGGCGGTTGATAGTTCATTTAGGCTTAAGCCAAATGTTTCTGCACCAGGTGTTCAAGTGAGATCTTGTATTAGAGACAACCAATATAGATCCTTCAGTGGAACGAGCATGGCAGGACCTCATGTGGCAGGAGCTGTTGCTCTTATAATTTCAGCCAATCCTAGTCTTGCGGGAAGAGTAGATGTAATAGAGGGGATATTAGAATCTACCGCAATATCCAAGACCGATACACTGAGTTGTGATGGAGTAAGTGGCATGGAAATTCCAAATCCAGTATACGGTTTTGGAAGAATAGACGCCTTAGCTGCAGTCAACCAAGCATTAGCTTATTCTAGTGTTCAAGATTTGCCAGACTCAAATCCATTTATCATTTATCCTAATCCGACAAGCGATAAAATTTCAATTTCATTTGATCAAAGAACTACCGCAACAATAAAGTTATTTAGCTATGATGGAAAATTGTTGTCAACAAAAGCTATCAACACCAAACAAAACGTTGACTTCAATGTAACTGGAATGGCCAATGGAATTTATTTTATTAGAGTGGAAGACGTTAACAACAACTATATTGAGAAATTTATAAAAGTCGATTAACTTCGCATTTTTTCTCACGTTTCATGCAAAAGCGATGGGCAAGACCTTACACAACAAAATAAATAAACTAGAGCTTCAACAAGCTTTACTAGATGAGCCTTTTGAAAGAGTAACACTTTCATTTTATCAATATGCCCACATAGGCAATACCAGGCTCTTTAGAGATCACTTTTTCATTTTACTAGATAGCATCAATGTCTTTGGTAGAATATATGTTGCCAACGAAGGAGTAAATGGACAAGTCTCAGTCCCACAACATCATCTTGATAAGTTTAGAGAAAAACTCAATCAAATAACTTTCCTTGAAAATATAAGATTGAATATCGCCATAGATGATGACGGTAAGTCATTCATCAAATTAATGATCAAGATTAGGAATAAGATTGTGGCTGATGGATTGGATGATGAGACCTTTGATGTAACCAACAGAGGTACACATATTGGAGCTGAGGAGTTTAATAAACTAACAGAAGAGGAGCAGGCAATCGTTGTAGACATGAGAAATCATTATGAAAGCGAAGTTGGACATTTTAAAGATGCTATCACTCCAGATGTAGCAACTTTTAGGGAGGCGCTCCCACTTGTGGAAGATATGCTCCAAGACAAAAAAGATACACCGATCATTATGTATTGCACAGGTGGAATTCGATGCGAGAAAGCAAGTGCATACTACAAGCATAGAGGTTTTAAAAATGTATACCAACTTGATGGAGGTATCATTGAGTATGCTAGACAGGTCGAACAAAAAGGTCTTGATAATAAGTTTGTAGGAAAGAACTTTGTCTTTGATGACAGACTAGGAGAAAGAATTTCAGAAGATGTTATTTCTAAATGTCATCAGTGTGGAAAACCAAATGACGATCATACCAATTGTGCAAACGATGCCTGCCACATTTTATTTATCCAATGCAAGGAGTGTGCAGAAAAGTATGATGCATGTTGTTCTTCAAAATGTCAGGACTTCAATAAGTTACCGAAAGAGGAAAGAATCAGATTAAGAGTAACTGAAGAATTCAATGGAACAAAGTTTGGGAAGGGGAGATACAAGGCGCATCACAAAGATGATCAATTAAAAACTTAGTCCATCAATTTTTTCTCTATTGCTATCCGTACAAGTCCAGCCGTGTTTCTAGCATTTACTTTTGCAAGCAAACTTGATCGATGAGATTCCACAGTTTTTAAAGAGATAAAAAGTTTCTTTCCGATTTCCTGAGTAGTAAACTCCTGAACGATAAGTTTTAATACTTCTTTTTCTCTTCGAGTAATTTTTGGAATGAAGCCTTCTGACTTGTTACCACCTTTTCGATCATTCATCAAACCACGCATGATGGTTTGAGTTACATCTTTACTAAAAAAGGTCTTGCCACCTTGTATAGTTTGTATAGCTTCCATCAATTCGTCCTGCCCAGTATTTTTAAGAATATATCCTTTGGCGCCAAATTTTAAAATCTCGGAAACATAACTTTCTTGATTAAACATGGATATAGCTAAAATCTTCATGTCAGGGAAAGCTGCAATAACTTCCTTACATACTTCAATCCCATTTTTTTCTGGAAGATTTACATCTAAAAGAATGATATCAACTTCATTTTTTTTCAAGAATGGTAGTATAGAAATACCATCATAGCACTTGCCTACAACCTGTATACCATCCTGCCTATTTAAGATAGATTCTATCCCGTCAGCAAACATTGAATGATCATCGGCGATTAAAATTTTTGTTGACATAAACTATGGGTGAATTAGTAAGATAAGCAATATCCCAAAAATATCCACAAGATATGTCGATGACATAGGGGAAAACCCTCATTTTTCAAATTGGGTGTTTTTCATGATAAATAGCCGACATTTCAGCTATACTTTTGAATTATAAGATTTCTAAAGAGAATCTAAAAGAGAATGTAATTCGCGGAACATTAGAATAAGATATTATTACACGAGGCTGAATACACCTCGGGTGATAAGTATAATTCACAAGTTGGTTAGAAAGAGAATATGGGAGCAATGATTGCTTGATTATAAAAAGCAAAAAACTAATAACAACCCATTATTTCCGTTTTTTGACGAAAGTCATTGCCTCCCTTTTCTCCAACCAAAAAATGACATAAGAATCACTTATTATATTTAGGATTGACTATTGTAAATGGAAAGAAAGTGCCCTCATAAAGATGAGGGCTTTTTTTATTTTGATTCCTCACTATGTTGTACCTTACCACTTTCAAATGTTTAGCAAATTTTCCATATTATTATTTATCCTATGCCTTTCGGCAAATACCTTCGCGCAGGTTAATTACAATGAACTAGAAGAAAAACTTAACAAGGCACGAGAGGAAAATAATTACAAAGACCTTGCAGCAACTTATCTAGCAATTGGTAATTATCAAGAAGAGTATTCCAAGAATCATGAAAAAGCTTTTGAATCATTCACAAGAGCTATGCAATATTTTAAGTTGGTCCAGGATAGCAACGCCTATCACCTTACCAAATTAAAAGTAGCCAATCATTTTAGACTTACTGAGCAGAGGCAGCAAGCATTAGAAAATTACAATGAAATAATCCATTACTTCAAAAGAACGAATCAAGAGAAAAATTTGGCGAAAGCCTATCTCGATGTTTCAATCTTACATGGTAATAATAATGATCTAGAACCGCAAGGTTTATACCTAGACTCCATCCAATCGTTCTCATTCATCAAGTCAGATACCTTATTTAATGTACTATTCAATTTTGAGAAAATTCGATACTTTAGATCGGTCTCAGATCTCAATGAAGCCAGAAGACTTTGTCAAGAAACTTTTGAATTAAGTGAATACCTCGAAAGCGATTTGTATAAAGGGAAGGCATTATTTTATTTAGGCACCTTGGTGACAAATTCAAAACCTAAGGAGTCTCTTGTACATTTTCAAGATGCATACTCTTTTGTGGAAAAAAGACCATTGGAACCAATTAAGTTAGATCTACTGAAAGAACTATCCGAAGCGCACCTAAAAAACAAAGAATTTGAAGAGGCATATCTGTATTCCAAAAAATACAGTGAATTGAATGATTCAATCTTAAACAAAGAAAGAGCAGAGGCAATCAATAACCTTACGGTTAAATATGAAACCAGAGAGAAAAATCGAGAGATCGAACTTTTGGAAAGACAAACCGAGTTGGTAAAAGATGTCAATGATCAGCAAAGAAGGGCTTTGTATGTATTGGGAGGCGGAATGCTTTTACTTGCTATTACTACTTACTTTATTGTTCAGTTTTTTAGACAGAGAATAAAAGCTACAAGGATTATCAATGCACAAAGGGATAAGATTGATAAACAAAAAATCAAGGACCTAGAAAATGATGTAAAAATCAATTCGATGCAGTCTGTCATTGAAGGCCAAGAATTAGAAAGAGAAAGAATCGCCAAAGACCTTCATGATAGTTTAGGTGGTCTACTAAGTGCTATCAAACTTCAATTTGAAAAAGTAAGATCAGACTCTAATATTGATGGAGAAGATTTTAATAATGCACAGGGACTTTTAGATACTGCAGTTGACGAGGTAAGATCTATCTCAAGAAACTTGCAGCCAGGATCTCTCAATGATATGGGTTTGGTTGCGGCTATCAATGACTTGGTAAATCGATACAGAGGAGAAGCATACCCCGAGATAGATTTTCAGCATTATAATATCCCGAGAGACATGGATAATATGTTTGCAACATCCCTTTATCGGATTATCCAAGAACTGCTCAATAATGCCATTAAATATGCAAAGGCAAATGAAATCATCATTCAGATAAATAAAGAAGATGATGAAATCATTATTTCTTTAGAAGACGATGGAATTGGTTTTAATACAAAGTCTTTTGAAAAAGGAATGGGATTAGAAAATGTCCAGTCGAGAGTAAGTTACCTAAAAGGTGATTTACAAATTGATAGCCAAGAAAATATTGGAACCTCGTATTTGATTCATGTAAAAATGGCGGATGCTAAGCAACAAGGAATTAAGTGATCTGCTAAATCTCCCTTCCCCTCTCACAGAAGTTCAATCTGCAAGTTTATCTGAAAAGAACATAAGCCTGCAATTAAAGCGCGACGATCTGATTCATCCAGATATTTCTGGCAACAAGTGGCGCAAACTTTATCTCAATATTCTTGAAGCCAAAAAACAAAACAAGGATACAATCTTAACCTTTGGTGGTCCATTTTCAAATCACATTTACGCAAGCGCAGCTGCTGCAAAAATTTTTGGTTTGCGTTCAATTGGAATTATTCGAGGGGAATATGTTGATCCTAATAATCACACAATCAAATTTGCGGAAACGCAGGGGATGGAAATTGTCAGAATCAGTAAAGCCATTTACGGAAGTGATAAAGAAACCATTGCGATGCAATACCCTGAAGCTTATATGATTCCTGAAGGAGGAAACAACGACTTGGGCAGAAATGGTATGAGCTATCTTGCAGAAGAGTTAAATCAGATTGCAATTAATGAAGAAATGATTTTGGTACTTCCTGTTGGGACAGGTTGTACGATGGCTGGTTTGGTCCAACATCTCAATAAGAATTTTTCAGTATTAGGAATAAACGTGCTGAAGAATAAATCCATTGATGCAGAGATGGCAAGCCTAACAAAAGATAGTGAAGTGAAGTATGAAATAAACCACGACTATCACTTTGGAGGATATGCAAAAACCACAAAGGAACTTATAGATTTTGCAAATGAGTTTGCTGAAAAACAATCGGTAAATATCGACCCAATTTATACAGCAAAATCTATGTACGCGATTTATGATCTCCTTGCTAAGGACAAATTTGCACAGGGCTCAAAAATTATTTCTCTTCATACAGGCGGACTGCAAGGTATTATTCCTTACAACAGTTTGAATAACCATAAAATCAAACTGATCAAATAGACTGTGTCAGTTTTTGAATAATCTTAAACTCAGACAAAAAGACTTTAGCAACCACTCTTAGCACAGTGTACACTGGAATTGCCAAGACCATTCCAACCACTCCACCAACTTGTGCTCCCACCAATACGATTAAAAATATTTCAAGCGGATGTGCTTTAACAGATCTACCAAAAATAAATGGCTGGATTAAGAAGTTGTCAACCATCTGCATGATGACAAAAACGATGACAACTTTTCCTAAGACAGGAAGTAATTCATTGTAGAAAGATAGATCTAGGTTTGAAGTAAATGTGATGATGACGGCAAAGGTTGCTCCTAGGATTGGTCCTATGTATGGAATTACATTCATGAGTGCTGCGAAAAATCCAATCAGCAATGCATTCTTAATTCCAAATAAAGAAAGTAATACAGTTACCAAGGTTGTGACCACAAATACTTGACTTGCTATCCCAATAAAATACCTTACCAATAGACGCGAAGATTCTTCGATAGCATGTTCGGTTTCTACAACAAATTTGTCTGGAACAATATTGGTGATCATGCCCGTAAATAATCCTTGCTCTCGTAAAAAGAAAAAGGATATAAACAATATGGAAAATATGCCGATCAAAAAGTTGCCAAGAAATCCTACCATACTTCCCAAGATGTTTTGAATGCGCTGTGGATTGATAAAGGAAATAATGTTTTCCTTGGCGGCATCAAAAAAAGTCTTGTTTGGGTTTTGCTGTATTTTAGGTTCTGGTGCTTCTTCCTCTGCTTCATTGACATTTACAAATATGGTTACACCAGTCAATAAAGAATCATTTCTGATGATAGAGTCTAGGTGTATTACCTGCGCTTCCGCAAATGGTTTTTCGTCTTCAATGACTTCTGCAGTTTCAATGACCTCTGGTTCGAATGTTTTGATAAAACCTCTCCTTTCTAACATCTTTTGCCAATCATTGATTGGTTCTTCGATAGCATCTATGGCTTTTGCATAATCAATGTTGGATATATTTCTTGCTTGTTGTAATAATGGAGGTATAAATATCCATAGCATGATGGCGCCAAACAGAATAAAAATGAAGAGCGTTAGTAATGCAGAAATATTTTTTCCTAAGAATTTTTTAAAGAGTCTAAAGAATGGAGAGCCTATCATTGAAACTGACCAAGCCAAGATGATATATGCTACTAGATTGCTGAAGTAATACATGATTCCTAATGCGATGAGCACAGAAACTCCAATAACAATATATCGTGTTTTGAAAACCATTCTTAAAAGTATTTAATTCTTTCGAAGGAATTCTAAATTTCTCTTCAATCCCTCAAATTTTGTTCGTTTAACTGGACTTCCTTCAAAGAGAATATCAAAAACCTCATTTGTTATCTCAAGCCATTCTTTTTTGGATTTTTCTAAAAGCTCATCTTTAGGTTCAAACTTAGGCTCTGAATGTGGTGAAGAAAATCTATTCCAAGGGCAGACCTGCTGGCATATATCGCAACCAAACATCCAATTTTCCATTTTGCCTTGAAATTCGTTTGGGATCTCATCCTTAAGTTCTATGGTAAGATAGGAAATACATTTTCTAGCATCTAGAATGTATCCACCTTCATCGATTGCCTCTGTTGGGCAAGCATCAATACATTTGGTGCAAGTTCCGCAATGGTCCTCTGTACTTTGGTCTTGTTCTAGTTCGAGATCCAAAACAATCTCAGCAAGGAAAAAATAGGATCCCTTTTTCTTATTAATAAGTAGAGTGTTTTTACCTGTCCAGCCAAGACCTGCTCTTTTGGCTAGATCTCTTTCTAGCAGGGGCGCAGAGTCAACAAAGCACCTTCCGTGGATGTCTCCAAATTCTTCTTGGATGGAAGAGAGTAATTTTTTCAGTTTTTTCTTGATGACCTTGTGATAATCCTTTCCATATGCATATTGAGATATTTTTGGAGCATGATGGTCTTGTTGAGTTTTTTCGGTGTAGTAATTATATGAAAGGCTTATAACAGACTTGGCTCCTGGAACAAGTTTGGAGGGGTCAACTCTTAGGTCAAAATGGTTATTTAGGTAGTCCATATTCCCTTGGCGATTTTGATTGAGCCAAGTTTCTAGATTTCTAGCTTCTTCCTCCATAAAGCTGGCTTTTGAAAAACCAATATCAGTAAAGCCAAGCTCCTTGGCTAAAGCTTTTATAAATCTGCTTCGATATTGTAGGGAATTGGTGTTTTTCATCATAATAAACATAAAACAAATTCTGCTTAGATACTTGTCATGAACGCTTTATAAATGATAGAAATAAATATTTAAAAAGGGCTTGTGTGAAAGGAAATTTTAACATACTTTTGCAAACCCTTTCAGAAGTGAAAGAGGAAAGAAAAATAATTGACAAAGTGGAAGGTAAATTGCGTTAGAATTTGGACTGAAGTCAGTCAAGAATCGGACTATAGAAATTAAATGGGTACTGTGTTCACAGTACACTGCTTGTTTCCGGATTTATCCGGGTAGAATGAGT
>CALHKJ010000443.1 GCA_938033975.1 uncultured Saprospiraceae bacterium
AGTAATCACCATTATAAAATTCGGTTCTATTTACCGCACCATATAAGGTAGTACCTTGCAAAAATGGAAGATCATTTACAATGGCATATTTTAGTCTTTCTTCTGGATTAGAAACACTTAAATCAGGATCTTCCTTCACCAAATTGTGACATGAGGTACAAACAAAGTGTTTACTCTGTTTCTTAACCTTATTGCCTTTATAATTTACAGTAAATCCATATTTGATAATCTGCTCACCTCTTTTTGAGGAAACACCTTCAATGGAATAATCTAATTGGTGAGGTAGACTTTTATCTCCTAATTCAAGTAACAATGCATTAACTGTTTGTCCTTCTTCAATCTTATCCAACTCTTCATCAAAAGATGTGGTGAATAAAATAATCCAAGCAAATAATAATATTGAAAGAGTCTTCTTTATCATAGAGTAAATAATCTTGAGACTATAAAGCCGAGCCTAAATTCACCTTGAGACCAATTTGATTTATTATTTGGAATATAATCTGTGGCAACTAAACCTTCTGCATTGGTGAAATTCAATTGAAAAGTATGTCCTCCTCCTGTCTCCCACTCTAAGGCAAAACCTGTAGAAGGAAAGTAAATCGGATCATCTTCATTTTGTAATTCCCTCGAGCCATTAAACGGATACATACCCTCTCCTATTATTGCAAAAGTTTTGCTGAATTGATATTTCACAGCACCTCCTACTGAGACCAAATCATTTCTATCTCCTTCCCTGACGACATTTCTATAAGTAAAAGATGCATTCCCTTGAATACTTAATCTGTTTGCTATTTTTTTAGCAGCCATAAATTGTAAGTGATAACTTAACCTATGAGCTGGATTTGTAAACGCTGACAAGGAAGGCTCACTGCTCACCGATTTTGGCATAGTACTTATTGAAGCCAAACCATAAATTGATATTGTAAAAGGAGCATTCCCCCCTGATCGGCTATCAGCAATTCTTAATTTTGTAGAAAGATTGACATTTTGCTTCAGCTCATCTGACCCCTTTGTTCTGCTCACTCCAATCATCCATTTATCAGTCAAGCCATAATCAAAACCAATCATGACATCTGCTGCATTTTCCAAACCATAAAATGTTGGCCAACCACCTCTAGTCCCACTAAAGTCCCCAAACCTATGTCCTACTCTAAAATCCAACTTCCTTTTCTTTAAGGTTTCGATTGAGACCGAGTTAATAACTTTTGTGTCTTTGAACACTCGCGGGTCATCATTTTGACCAGTCATTATGCCAAAGCAAAAAATCAATATTATAGAGCAGGTATATTTCATGCTGTTTTTTTTAATAATTATTCTTCCAAATATCCACCCTCAATCCAACACCGAATCTTATAAAATTCAAGTGAATCAAGTTGAGGCCATCCTGCAACAGGCATATCTCCTACCACTATCACCCTATTTTCAAAACCATCCTCTTTCAATGAGGGCAATGCTTTTTCATAGCTTGTATAATCTGGACTAACTCCACTAGGAACATGGCATGCAGTGTTCTGACTGCACTTTGTTGTCAAGATTGATCTCACATCGTCATAGGTAATCCTTTCATTTTCCTCGCACATAAAGTCATCAACTAAAGTATCCTTTGTGCAACCTTGAGGCAACAAAAGTGTTATTGTTAAAATGACTGCAATGAATATGCTCAGTTTCTTCATAAGTTTGGATAATTTGCGGTACAATTTTAATTAATATATTACGATTTATAATAATATTTAATCAAGAAAAGAAAAATTTTAATTATGTATCCTCCTGAATTAGTCGCCCCATTAGCAAAAGATTTAACGGATTTTGGTTTTACTGGGCTTGAAAGTCCTTCAGAAGTAGAAAATATGTTATCTAAAAACAGTGGAACTACCCTTTTGGTTGTTAACTCTGTTTGTGGTTGCGCTGCTGCAAATGCGCGTCCTGGTGCTAAATTAGCTGCTCAATCTGATGTTAAACCTGACAATCTTGTAACAGTATTTGCCGGTTTCAATAGAGAAGCAACTGATGAAGCAAGAAAATATCTTTTACCATACCCGCCTTCATCTCCAGCCATTGCCTTGTTTAAAGATGGCAAGCTTGTTCATATGCTGGAAAGAATGCACATTGAAGGCGCAACTGCTGAAATGATTGCTGATAATCTAAAAAAAGCATTTGAGGTACACTGTCAATAAAGTTGAAGAATAAAAAAGGAGGAGCAACAAACTCCTCCTTTTTCATTTGCCTTTTATCTCAACAAAGTGACATGCCCTTTTATGGATTCGTCTCCACCTCTTGGTCCTATATATCTTAGCTCCCATACATAAACACCTTGTGGTGCCATTTCGCCCATATTGTTTTTCCTTCCATTCCATCCATTGAAAGGACTATCACTGGAAAATACCTGTTCTCCCCATCTATTCCATATACTGAATTCAAAGTCTTTTAAACCTTCAATATATCCTTTACCTTTAAACTCATCATTTTCACCATCCCCATTTGGAGTGAATGCGTTTGGCATGAAATAATCTATGATTGGCTCTATATCCAAAGTCCTTCTTATTGTATCAGGGCAACCTGTCTCATGAAAAGCCACTAAAACTACCTCATACATTCCTGTATCTCGAAAAGTATAACTTGGGTTTTCTTCCAAGCTAATAAACTCATTATCGAAATTCCATTTATATCTTTCCGCATTACCGGATAGGTTGGTAAAATCAACATCACGATTAAATACATTTGGATCATCAGGTGAAAATATAAAATCTGCTTCAGGACTTTCTTCAATCGTAATCCAATTTGGATAAGTCTTGGAAATTGAACATCCATTTGGAGAAATAATTTCTAAATCTACTGAATAAATTCCTGGATCATCGAAGGTGTGTACTGGACTAATTTCATTTGAAGTTTCGCCATCACTGAAAGTCCAAGTGATATCATAGTCTTCATTTATAGGGTCTGATAGATTCACAAAAGAAATCTCCCCTGGCTGACACGCCAAAAACTTATTAGGTTGTACTACAAGAATTGGCGGAACAGGGAACCACTCTATCTCCTGTATCAAAGTATCCTGGCAATTATTATTATCTGTTGCAATGAGAGTTACTTGTTGTATCCCTGGTTCTTCAAACATATAGCTAGGATTCTGTTGATTGGAAGTTCCTCCATCATTAAAATCCCATTGCCAACCAACTACAGCATCAGCACCAGTTGTTGTAT
>CALHKJ010000444.1 GCA_938033975.1 uncultured Saprospiraceae bacterium
TCATGATGGTCCCAGCCACCATAAGAAACAAAGAAGATTTGTCTTTTTACATCTAGGCTAGTTCTAGCTGCCATCATTTTTGCAACCATATTCAAACTAGTTGATAATTCTGTAGCTGAAAACTGAGTGTTGATAGCAGGAAGATTCTCTAAGGCTGTGCTTATTTCTTCACCTGCTTGCTTAGATACCTTTATTACATCAACATATGTTTTTTTGAATAAATCTTGATACTGAGCATCAAGCATATTGTCTACACCTTTAGATCTCAATTCATTGAACAGCCAATCATTGTTGTATCCATTAATTCCTAGGGCGCCATTCTCTCTATCCAAGGTATAAGGAACAGTGGTTGCCCCCGTTTGGAAAACGTTTCCACCATTTAAAGACAGATTCATGGATACATTTTGATTGGCATTTTGATCTCCAATGAGGTCAGCAATTTTTCCGCCCCAACCGATAGCACTTCTTTCGTGTGGTAGAGCAGTTTGCCATTGTCTTGTTTGGTCTGAATGCGAAAACAAACCTAATGGTAGTTTGGTGTCATTATTCCAAACCTCATCCTTGGTTACAGGTTCGATCAAGGTACCTATGTTTGAAATAAAACTTAGCTGACCATTGTTAAACAAAGATTGCATTCCTCCTAATGAGGGATGAAGCCCATATTCTGTGCCATTCAGAGGTAGTAAATCTGATTGAGGTATGGCCAAGTTTGACCTCACTTCTGCGTAATCATTGTAGGCTGTTTGGTTGGTTGGAATAAGCATATTAAAGGAATCATTTCCTCCTTCTAGCATGATACACACCATTGCTTTGTAGTCTCCGGCAGCTCCAACAAGACTGTTGTCAATTGCCATTGCATTCATAGACTTTAAGTTGATCAAGGTAGAAAGCAAACTTGTGTATCCTATAGTTGCACAACTAGCTTGACCAATAAATTTTCTTCTTGATATATGGTGGTGATGTTTTTTACCCATGGCTCTTATTTTTGAGTTACAAAATCTGGTGAAATTAGTGTGAGATAGTGTGCCATCATAATCCGGTACATCCAGTCATCCTCGCCATCTCCCCAATATAATTGATAGACCTGTTCTCGAAGGTTATTTCTAGTTTCATCTGTCATTTGACCTGAGGTATATATAAGGTCAAAGTCATGAATAACTCTTTCCGGGTTTACATATTCTTCAGGATAGCCTTCATAATTTATCCTTATGGTTTCGATTCCCAATTCACTATCCCACGACCACCAAGGTGCTCCCCAGACAGTCCATTGATTGATTTGGTTTAAGTAATTTATGGAAGTTCGAGTGTTGTGTATACTTAGTTCTGGTGCAACCAGATTGGCTTGCGTTAATTCGCCTACCGGTTGGTGATCCGGTAGGTAAAAATTAAAAACAGTTGGAGCTCCCAATACCATCTGCTCGACATCATTATAAAAATTCAGACTAGGGTTCCAATATTTATCTAATGGGTTGTCAAAGGGAGTTGTTCTTATATAATGTGTATATCTGAGCATGGGTTCTTTTACTTTGCCTTCATTTAAATTGTCAAGACCATAACAAGTTCTAGCTTCTTCATCCAATAATACTGCTTTGATTACTGCCTTCATATCTCCTCTTACTCCATTGCCGTTATTATTGAATGCTGAGGCTACTCTCGAAATGTAAGCAGGACTTGGATTAGATTTAACCAATCTTTGAATCATTTGATGACCGATAAATGGTCCCACATTCTCGTGATTGAATAAGTGATCTATTGCGTCATGAATATCCTGCATTGGTTCTTGATCAGCCGGAATCACATAGCCATTTAGTAATTCCTTTGTACCTCTTTCATGAAAGTCATCGTACATCCTCATTTGGTAAGTCATATCTCCTCCGTAAATCCCTAAGCCAAAGTAGGCCTCATCAACCCAGTCGACATTGTCTTTGATGGCACTCATACCTAGTCCAGTGAAGACTCTAGCAAATTGCTTTATGTCATTGTTGTCGTAGGTTGGAATGTCATTTCCATTGGCATCTTTTTTTCGCGTCCCATCGAGATTAAGTTCGTACAAACCAATCGTAAATAATTGCATGATTTCTCTTGCATAGTTTTCATCTGGGTGTATATTTTCTTCTGGAACTTCCTTAGGATTATTTAGGTGACTTAGGTAGTAACCCATATTTGGATTCATGGTGACATCAAATAACAAATCTCTAAAATTCCCAAATGAATGCTTGGCTAAATAATCATAATAAGCAGCGATCTCAATACCGTGATCCTGCAAGTCTGAGTTTATAGAAATCACAAAAATTTGACTAAGAGCGTAAGCTATCCTTTGTCTAAGTTGATCTTGCTCTTGCACAACATTGGTCCACCAAGCATAACTAAAGTGTTTGTACCATGGCCCATAAATATCATCTTCTGTATATCCCATGTTAATATATCCGGTGAGATATTCATCCCAAATATCCTCTGCCAATAATTGATATTCAGAACTTGGCATATTGAATTGTTCTTCAATCCAATTTTCAAAGCCTATCTCTCTAACATGATCTATTTCTTCCATTGTCGGACCAAAGCTTGCTTGATTTAAAAACCTGCCAGCCTCTGCTCTTGCAGCAAATAGACCTGAGCCATTAAGTGTATTGATGGCTTGTGTATTTTCAAATTGACTTGAAGAAGTAACAGTTATTCCTTCCGAGTGCCCAGCACCTATATAATCATTGTATTGTCCTAACATTATAAAACCAGGCAAGACAAGAATTGAAGTCAGTATGTATTGTAGTATGTTTTTCATCTTGTCTATTTATGATCTTGAACAATGATTAATTTCCTCGTTACCACACCATCAACTGATTGAATTTTTACCAGGTAATTTCCTGAAACCAAACCTGCTGTTGTCAATTCAATATTAGTTTCTCCTTTTTGAATGGATTGATTCAGTTTTGATATCAATCTACCTGTCTGATCGCGTAAAGAAATTTCTGCCTCAAAAGAATTTTCTACATCCGCAATTCGCAATTCAACTAAATCGCTTGCTGGGTTAGGAGCAAGTATGGCACTTAAGTCTAGATTGTTTACTTCGGTTACATCAGAGATGATGCCACTTGTTTCAAATCGAATTTCTGATAAGCAAGCGCAATCCGATCCAAAAGTATTTAATGAGGTGATCAAGATATATCTTGCGGCAAGGCCTTCAAAGTTTGGCCCAGATTCTCCTTCGTAAAATGTAGAGGCCTCTGACATAGAAAGTTCATGTTCTCCAAACTCTGACCAACTTAGTCCATCATTCGAATAATCAACTACAAATCTCTGAATGCCTGATTCGGTGTCACCAAAGCTGTTA
>CALHKJ010000445.1 GCA_938033975.1 uncultured Saprospiraceae bacterium
ACTGCAGATCTATCAAGCCGATTAGAGAAAACTAGGATAAGTACAAAGTAGATAAAGTGCAATTGCACAGTCATAAAGCGGAATCTAATTATTCAATCAGTAATAATTAGATTCCGTTTTTTTATCTTGTCACAAATTAAACTTATCATGGCAGCAGTTACTTTTCCATTTAGCACAGACACATACATCGAAAGACGAAATGCCTTGATGAAAAATGTTGGATCTGGAAAGATCTTACTTCTTGGAAATCAAGATGCAAGCATCAACTTCAGAGACAATGTTTATCACTTTAGGCAGGATAGCACTTTTCTATATTACATTGGAATCAACTTGATGGACTTAAATGCCATACTTGATTGTGATACGGGAGAAGTTAGTTTGTTTGGAGATGATGCCTCAATTGATCTGATTGTATGGATGGGGAACCAGCCACAACTAAGAGACTTGGGAGCAAAAGTTGGAATTACCAATGTATATGAATCAAAAGAATTGAAAAATCATCTCACAGGTGATATTAAATACTTGCCCGCTTATAGAGATAAGCATGAACTGAATCTTAAGGCCTGGTTAGATATCCAAGAATTAAAACCGGATATGGAATTAATTCACTCCATTATAAGTCAAAGAAATATCAAAACATCTGATGAGATTGCTCAATTAGATATAGCTTGTACCTTATCAGCTCAAATGCACGAATTTGTTTTAAGAAATGCTAAACCTTACATGATGGAATATCAGTTAGTAGGTTTGGCTAGTGCTTTTGCCTGGAATCACAATGCTCAATGGTCCTTTCCACCGATCTTGACGAAGAATGGTCAAACTTTACACAATCATTATCATGGGCATCAAATTAATGAAGGTGATTTGGTTTTATATGACGGTGGAATTGAAATTGAATCTGGTTATTGTGGCGATATGACAAGATCCTTTCCTGCTGGTAAAAAGTTTAGTACGATGCAAGCCTCGGTTTACCAAATAGTGCATGATTCTTATCAAACAGCATTGTCAATGTCGAAGCCTGGTGTGTATTATAAAGATGTTCATTTGGCAGTAGCCAAAACAATGGTAGAAGGATTGAAAGCATTGGGAGTCATGAAAGGTGACAGTGATGAGGCGGTGGCTTCAGGTGCTCATAGTTTATTCTTTCCACATGGTTTAGGACATATGTTAGGTCTCGATGTTCATGATATGGAGAATTTGGGAGAAATCCATGTAGGCTATGATTCAAGCATTGAAAAAAGTACTCAATTTGGATTGCGTTCATTGCGTTTGGGTCGACAATTGAAGCAGGGCTATGTAATCACAATCGAGCCTGGTATTTATATGATTCCTGAATTGATTGATAAGTTTAAATCAGAAGGACTACATACAGACTTTGTAGATTATCAAGAACTTGAAAAGTATAGAAATATGGGAGGCATAAGAATCGAAGATGATTATGTAATTACAGAAAATGGGAATAGAAGGCTAGGGGAGTCTCTCGCAAATGATCTTGCTTCAATAGAGGAAATGAGAGCTGTAGCTTTGAGTTAAGCATTGGCTTCTACATATGCCTTAAACTCACTCATAGTATTCTCAACCTGTGATTTAAATTGTTTGGGAAACAAAGTCATGAAGACTTTGACAATGAATTTGTGGGTTTTAAAATAATCTACATCCAAGCTTACTTTAGTGCCAGCTTCATTCAAATCTTCAAAACTAGTTGTCAAAGTATTCTCCATAAACTTATGTTGGTACAGTCCTTTTATAGAATGCGGAAGATTGTTTTCTAAAATTGTCTCATATAGTTCATCACTTCCTTTAGGAGTTTTAAAAAGAATTTTGGTTTGAGACCCTTTGGCTAAAGGTATGCCTGCAATGTTTTCCTTGCTGACAATCATGCTGTCCCATTTTTTTCGAGTGTCGTCATCGGTGTAGCATTTGACAACGAAATCTCTTGGAGCTTTTAATATGATTGCCTTACTAAATTTCATGATTATTCCTCTTCGAAATTTTCTGCCACCTGACTTTCAATTGTTCTTAATTTATCTCTACAAAATTTAAGAAGTTCATTGGCTCTTTTTGATTTCTTTGCTATTTCATCTATGCCAACATCAGATGATTGGATATCTTCTAATATCTGATTCAATTCTTCGAATGCTTTATCGTATGTGATTCTAGCCATTTGTATTATTTACTTTTAATTTACCATCTCTAAAATGAATAATCAATTCAGATTCTGATTTTGCGGATTTTTTTGTTGTGATATGTTCTTTTCTTTCATTCATGACATAGGAGAATCCTCTTTTTAAAACATTATCAGGGTGGACTGCTTTTAGAATTCCTTCTACAGCCTCCAGTTTTGATCGATGATGTCTAAATTTTTGATGAATAGCGTTTTGTGTCATTTGCTCAATGGATTGAAGAGAAATATTTTCGGAAGAAAATCGATCCTTGACACTATAATGCAGTCTCTCCTGAATTGTATCTAAGGTCAAACTGTCTTGGTCAAAAATATGTTGAATATGCCCATTGATTTCTTGTGCTAGTTGCATGACTGTTGTTTCAAAGTGCAAATTTTGATCTATTAAATAGCCTGCAACCGCTGTAGGGGTTTTTAAAGATAAGTTGGCCGTAAGATCAGAAACGGTTTGATCAATCTCATGTCCAATTCCTGTAATCACAGGCAGCTTGCATTTGGCAATATGCGCAGCGATATTGAAATTATCAAAGCCTGACAGATCAAGTTTTGATCCACCGCCTCTTATTACTACGACCACATCATATTCTTTGTAGCTTTCATTTATTTCTCTGATGGATTCGGTTACTTCTGACTCCATGTTTTTGCCTTGCATAGATGAATCGAATAAAGCAATTTCAAAAGCGTAGTCGTAACTATTCTGGTTTAATTGCTCCATGAAGTCTGCAAAACCTGCTGCTTTTTCAGATGAGACTACTGCAATTCTTTGCAGGACTGAAGGAAGAGTTTTTTCATGATTGAGATTTAATAATTTTTCTTCTTTCAGTCTTTCGATGACCTTTTGTCTTTGGAGCTCCATTTGGCCCATGGTGTAATTGACATCTATGTCTTCTATGACATAGTTCATCCCATATCTTTCACTGAAGCTTATGTTGCATTTTAGTTTGACATTGACTCCTGATTGAAGAATACTATCAAAGAGCTTTCCAAGCTTCTTTTTAATGAATAGTGCGCTTCGATACCAGATAGCCGCAGAGGCCTGTGCTTTGATGACATCTTTGTCTTCCTCCTTTTCAATTAATTGGAGATAGTAGTTGCCGCGTTTTTCATTGATTTGATTGATCTCACATTCTATCCAGACCGCTTCTTCAAAATTTAGGGCAATTACACGTTTGATATATTCATTTACCTCGTATAGGCTGTAGGACTCCAAATGATTGGGTTTTATATATAAAGCATTAAGATAATAAATATACGTATTTCCCTAATAATGTTAGTAATGACTGTAAAACGGCATAAATGGCAAATTTTTCTAAAGATTTTTCAACTTATGTGAAATTTTATTCTTAGAATTGCATCATCAAAAATTTATACAATGGTCGACAAACTAGATAAGATTGATTTGAAGATATTGAAGCTTTTGCAGATGAACAGCAAAATTACAAATCTGGATCTGTCAAAGAAGATTGGACTTTCTCCAGCTCCTACCTTAGAGCGCGTAAAGAAACTAGAAAATATCAATATAATCCAAAGTTATCATGCAAAAGTTTCTGCTGAAAAAATTGGATTGAATGTAAGAACCTTTGCTTTGGTGTCAATTGCTTGGCACAAAGAAAATGCACTAGATAACTTTTTAGCAAAAGTAAATGCGATAGATGAAATCACCGAGTGTTATATCATTACAGGTGATGCGGATTTCTTGCTTAAAATTGTTTGTAAAGATATGCAGGCCTATGAGCAATTGTTATTTAAGCAGCTTTCGCAAATTGAAGAAGTTGAAAGACTAAAAACTTTGATGACTTTATCGCAGGCTAAGAAGTCAAAGGTTTTGCCTTTTGACTATCAAACGGAAGATGACAAATAGTTGAACAAAAAAAAGCTAACTCCACTTTGGAGTATTCATTCTGATTTAAAGCCAATTTCCTACTTATTTGGAACCATGCATGTCCAAGATATGCGGGCCTTTTCTTTTGCAGAAATGGCAAAGAAATGTATTGAGCATTGCGATGAATTTTATACAGAAATTCATTTTGATGCCATGACGGACTCGAGGATGTTTATGGCTCAGAAGCTACCAGAAGGAGTTACCTTATTGTCTTTGTTAGGAGAAAAGAAATTTGCGAAAGCGGACAAAATGATTCAAAAGATGTTTGGTGTTCCCTTGAGTTTTATGAATGATATTCTTCCGATGATTGTAGTGAATCAATTATTGATGAAGTATTTATCTGAAGACTTTAACGAGCATTTGGACATGACTTTGTTTAAGCATGCAAAATCTTTAGACAAAACTACCAAGGGAATTGAGTCTATTGAAGGCCATATTGCAGTATTGGAAAATATTCCTCTCGATTTGCAGACAAAGCAATTTCTTGACTTTATAAAAGCTCCCAATAAATACAAAGAGAAAACAACAAAGCTTGCCAATCTTTATGCCCGTGGAGAAATCTACAAACTTTATAAAATCTCTAAGAAGTCAATGGGAGAGATGAAGGAAACTATGATCTATAAACGTAATCGTGAGATGTCTAGTTATATTTTTGATAATCTGAAAACCTCCGCATTTTATGCAGTAGGTGCTGGTCATTTAGCTGGTAAAAAAGGCATCATTAAATTATTGAAAGATCAGAATGTCAAACTAAAGCCAATCATGAGTTAATTGTTTTAATAATCAAAATCTCTCTTATAACAAGCTACCTTCAATCCAAGGGGGTTCAGCCCCTTGTTAACCTTAGCTTCGCTTTTGCTTACTCAAGTTCCTCCAAGATCGCTTTCGCTTCTTTTTTCTTGTAGTTTCCCGGTAATTTGATCAATGATGCTAGTGTGTTTTGAGCCGCTTGAGTATCTCCATTTGCTACTTGAGCAAGTCCTAGATACCAAAGACGCACATCTTCAATTTCCCCGGAGGTATTACTTAGAATTTTACTTGCCTCTTCTGCTTTACCCGCTTCAAGTAAGCAGATTCCTTGATATAGCCTAAGGTCTGGATTGATCTTAAGCAAGGAGCCATTGTCTTGATTTATTGCGTGAAGACATTCTGTGTAGTTCTCTTCAGTATATAAATTTTTAATCTTGAAAAACGCATCCTCATTTGAGTCAGAGTTTCTTTCTGTGGAGCTCAGAAGAAATGGGGGAGCGGAGTAGTTGCTTGCGTATAATTTTTGGTTGCTATCATTGGATCCAAACTTTGATATTAGTAAAAAGCTAAGGACAAGAAGTATAGCCAATAAAATAATTGCTTTGAGGAATTTAGATGATTTTTGAGGAGCTTGTTTTTCTTCAAGCCTTGTTGCTATTTCATTGAAGGTTTCTGATTCTATATTTGAAATTGCTTCATTGTCATTGAAATGTTCCAATCCCTCTTGGGACATTTTCTCTAATTCTTCTAGATTAAAATCTTTATCTGATTCACTCATAGCTTAACCAATTTTTCAAGTTTGATACGTAGATTTCTCTTACCATTCTGAATGTAACTTTTAACTTCTTTTAAGGTAAGTTGTTCATTATCAGCGATTTGCTGATAACTTAAACCTTTTAAATAATAGGACTCAACGCATTTACTCTGCCATGGCTTAAGCTGAGCCAATTGACTCAATAATTGCTCTTCATTGGCATTCTTAATAATAGGTGTCTCAGCGTCATCAATTTCCACAAATAAATCATGAATATTATTTTGGTCTAAGCCATATTGAGTTTTAATCTTCTTTTTGAATGTGGCAATGCTTAAGAATCTAGCCGTTCCCAATAGCCAAGCTTTTTTATTTTCGATATGGTGAAGAGAGTCTTGTTTTAGAAGCACCTCAAAAACATCCATGATGGTATCATTGGCTAATTCCTTATC
>CALHKJ010000446.1 GCA_938033975.1 uncultured Saprospiraceae bacterium
CTTTGATTGCTCTCAATCGAGTTCCAATATCCGGAGCTGTCATGATGCTTCCATTTGACACCAAAGGATTTGCTCCAAGTATTAGCCAAAAATCTGTTCGATCAATATCTGGGACAGGCATCAACAAAGGATGTCCAAACATTGTCTGCGCAGCAAGATGATGAGGCAGTTGATCTACTGATGTTGCAGAAAAACGATTTTTAGTTTTTAAAGATCGGATGAAGTTGGGAGAAAATAAGGTCGTACCTACATTGTGTACAGAAGGATTTCCTTGATAGACACCAATAGCATTTTCGCCATACTTTTGATTGATGATTTTTAATTTCTCAGCTACCTCATCGAAGGCATCTTCCCAAGAAATTTGTTCCCAACCATTTTCTGTTTTCTTATGCGGAAACTTTAATCGATCAGGATCATCATATATATCTTTCATGCCGACTGCCTTAGGGCAAATGTGACCTCGACTAAAAGGATCTGCTTTGTCTCCTCGAATTGATACTACTTCCTTGCCTTCGATTTGAATTTCCAATCCACACATAGCTTCGCAAAGGTTGCAGTTTCTGTAGTGAGTTCGTGTTGACATATTTTTTATTTGGCAATTAAATCAAGAAAGCAAGTAGCTTTGTAGAGCTTCATATAGCTGATTGCTCAGGAAGATAAAGCAGTATTCTCTTTTTTCATATTTTTACTGAAATTAAATCAAATAACACCATACATGAATTTCGAATACACTCAGAAATCGATTGACCTCCAAAATAAGTTGAAGAAATTCATGGAGCATCATATTTATCCAAATGAACAAGATCATCAAACTTACACTGCTGACCCAGCTAATTTGTGGAAGAATTACCCAAAACTAGAAGCCTGGAAAGAAGCAGCTAAAATAGAAGGCTTATGGAATTTGTTCTTACCAGTAGGATATGGGGATTTAAGTCCAGGTCTCACGAATTTAGAATATGCTCCTCTGGCAGAAATAATGGGTCGTTCAGCTGCAGCCAGCGAGGTCTTTAATTGTTCCGCTCCTGATACAGGCAATATGGAGGTTTTGGCAAAGTACGGTACGCCCGAACAACAAGACCAATGGCTTAAACCATTATTGGACGGAAAAATTCGTTCAGCATTTTTGATGACCGAACCAGATGTAGCTTCATCCGATGCAACCAACATTCAGACCTCCATCAAAAAGGAAGGAGATGAGTATGTTATCAATGGGCAAAAATGGTGGTCTTCAGGTGCGATGAATCCACATTGCAAAGTATTTATTGTAATGGGTAAAACGGATGCTACTGCGCATCGCCATGCACAACAAAGTATGATTCTTGTGCCAAAGGATACACCAGGCATCGAAGTGATTCGACCATTGTCAGTATTTGGATCGTGGGATTCGCCAGAAGGACATGCAGAAATCAAATTAACCAATGTTCGTGTTCCTGCCTCCAATCTTTTATTGGGTGAAGGTCGAGGATTTGAAATCGCACAGGGTCGTTTGGGACCAGGTCGTATACATCATTGTATGCGATTGATTGGTGCTGCGCAAGCATCCTTAGATTTGATGTGTAAGCGAGTAGCAGAAAGAGAAGCTTTTGGAAGAAAACTAAAAGACTTCAGCAGCATCCGACAAGACATTGCCAAGTCTGCTTGCGAAATTGAACAGGCTCGTCTTCTTACTTTATCATGCGCCGATAAGATTGATAAATTTGGCGTGAAAGAAGCGAAGAAATTAATTTCGATGATAAAAGTTGTTGTGCCTCAGATGACTTGCACTGTTGTAGATAGAGCAATTCAAGCTCATGGCGGAATGGGTGTATGTCAAGACACGCCTTTGGCAAACTTCTGGAAATATGGAAGAATCATAAGGATTGCTGATGGACCTGATGAGGTGCACATGTATCAATTGGGAAGAAACTTAGTCAAGGAAAAATTAGTGGATCAATAAATTTGATCTAGACTGATAGACACCAAACGCCAGACTAACAATCTCTGTATCCAAGGGGTTTCAACCCCTTGTCCAAACTTCCAGACACCAGATACCAGACAACAAAACAATTATGTTTCCAAGGGGCTTTAACCCCTTGTCGAAAAAACCTAAGTTACTTACCAGTAAACTGGGGCTTTCTTTTTTCAACAAAGGCTTCACAACCTTCAACGAAGTCTTCTGTAGCACCACAGATTTTCTGAAGCTTGGCTTCTAATTCTTGTTGCTCTGCTAAAGAGTTTTCTGTAGTTTGATTCATCGCAGTCTTTAATGATCGGATACCTACTCTTGGACCACTCACCAATTTAGTGGCGAGCTCAACTGCAGCATTCATGAATTGATCATCAGGTAGACATTTCCAAATCATACCCCACTCCTCTGCCTGCTTTGCCTTGATTTTTTCTCCTGACAAAAACATACCCATTGCTCTTGCCGAAGTAGTCATTCTCGGAACCAACCATGTAGCACCGCCATCTGGAACAAGCCCAAGATTTGGAACAAATACTTGTAAAAAACTTGCAGATTCTGCAGCGAAGACCACATCACAGGCTAGCGCCAATGACACACCATAACCTGCTGCAACACCATTGACTGCCCCTATAACTGGTTTGTCCATATTGCGTATCAATTGGACAATTGGATTATATCTTGTTGTTACCAACTTATATGATAACTCACCTTGTGCTTTGAGTGCTTCTGACGTCTTTTCGAGAGACAAGGTGATATCTGCTCCAGCGCAAAACCCTTTACCCTTCCCAGTTAATAGTAAAACTTTTATTTCATCGTCTTTGGAAATGCTCTCTAAGACTTCCAGCAATTCATCGAGTAGTTCTATGCTTAGGGCATTCAAACGATTGGGCCGATTTAAAATCAAAGTTGCCAATCCATTCTCTACTTCGAATTCAATATTTTTGAAAGACATGTTTTTAGTTTTGGATTATGGAGTCATCATTATTTTCATGACTCCATCATCTTGTGATTCGAATACTCGATAAGCTTCTGCTCCATCCTTGAGATCAAAATGATGAGTAAAAACATTTTCACCTTTTATTTTTCCGTGTTGGACTAATGGCAATAATTCCGTCCACATCCCAGAGATACCAACAATGCCAGCATGAATGGTTACACTTTTCATTTGAGCATAATATAGTGACAGAGTAGCTTCGGGCTGAATGATTCCTAAAATTGAAACTCGTCCACCAAATTTAGCTAGCTTGATTGCCTGCTTAATGGTAGTTGCCTTTCCGACTGCATCGATTACCGCATCTATTCCCAATCTTTTTGTGTCTTCAAGAATAGTAGGAACTGCCATTTCAGGCTCTAAAGGGATTGCCCCAAACCGTTTTGATTTTTCTCGTCTTGCTTCATTAGGCTCTATGGTGTATACCTTAGATGCACCTGCCGCATAAGCAGATTCAGCTGCCATTAATCCTACTGGGCCTTGACCAATAACTCCAACAACATCTCCTGCTTTGACTCTAGCAGTTTTTACACCATAGTAACCAGTAGCAAGAGCATCAGTCAGCAGAATCGCTTGTTCGTCAGAAATACCAGCTGGTATTTTCATTGCTCCAAGATCTGCATTGTGCACTTGAAAATATTCAGAATGCCCTCCTTGTAATTTAGCACTGAGTCCATATGCTGTGCCTATTCTTCCTTGCGCATAGGCAGTACAAATATTAGCACTTCCTTTTCTACAGTTTACACAGTCACCACAGCCGACTCCGCCTTCGATTAGGATATTATCGCCTACCTTATGATTGCGAACAGCTTTGCCAATCTCTACAACCTCACCTATGATTTCATGCCCAGTACAGAATTTTTCAACTGGTTTTGAATAATCTGCACGGCCTATTTTATCACCGTGATAAGGATGTAAGTCTGATCCACAAATACTACACTTCTTAACTTGAATAATCAAGTTACGGTCATCATCAATCTTTGGATCAGGAAAGTCTTCATAAATGATTTGTCCAGGTCCATTGAATACTAAGGCTTTCATATTTGGCTTTCTTTTGTGATTTGTTCGTTCTTAAAAATCTATTCTGTGCATCAGCCTTTTACTTAACCAAAAATCCACCATCAATTGGAATGTAGTTGCCAACCATAAAGCCGCCAGCCTTAGAGCAAAGATAAATAACCAAGCCAGCAATATCTGTAGGACGACCAATACGACCAACAGGTGTTTCTTTTGCTGCTTCTTCATAATCCATAAAGGAGGTCATCTTGCTTTCAAAAACACCAGGAGCAATTGTGTTTACAAGTATATTTTCTTTCACAAAATCTCTGGCCAAAACTTTTCCCAATTGAGCAATCGCAGCCTTACTAGGACCATATGAATAAGCCAACATTGATTCAGGTGTAACAGCCGCAATAGAGCTTATCATAATCACCCTACTAGGATCTTCTTGGCTGGCATTGTTTTTCAACAAAGGCAATAAGGCTTGGGTCAAAAAGAAAGGAGATTTTACATTCAAGTCCATGATTTTATCCCAACCTTTTTCAGGGAATTGTTCAAAAGGTGCTCCCCAAGTTGCGCCTGCATTATTGATAAGAATATCAAGATGAGGTTCTAATTGAGAAAGAGACTGAACCAAAGCATGAATATTTTCTACCTTGGATAAATCTGCAGGAAGAGGAACACATTCTCCTTGCCCTAGGGCATTCAATTCCTCTGCTACTTTCTCACAAGCCTCGGCAGTTCGAGAGGAGATATAAACCTTAGCTCCAGACTCAACTAGTCCTTGGGTAATCATTAATCCAATGCCCCTTGAGCCACCAGTCACCAAGGCAACTTTCCCATCTAATCTAAAAAGATTTTCTATCATTTCATTTAAGTTTTATTGCATTAATTTTTTTGCGTAAGTGCCAAAGATCTTTGACATCGAACCAAATTTTTCCATTCTTGGATCTGTGCTTTTACCATTGACAAATCGCTGATATAATTGGGCAGTTATCACTCCAGCTTTACAGTAGGCGAAAGCCTCATACCAATCCATTCGCTCCATTGAGAAGCCAGTAAATTCTGCATACTTTTCAATTAGAAACTTCTTACTAGGAAAAGTTTTAGCCAAGGTAACCGGCATGTCATATTTTTCAAATGATGGTTCATACCAATAGCTTAAGGTTGAACCTAAGTCCACCAATGGATCACCCAGTGTGGCCATATCCCAATCAAAGATGGCCGTAACCTTATCAGGATCATCAGCTTGAAATTGGCAATTATCTAATTTAATATCATTGTGTATGATGGAGGTTGCTTGGGGCACTGGGATAGAATTAGAAAGCAATACAAGGGCATCATCCATATCGTGTCTCCCTTCTTCTTTACTTAACTCCCATCTTTTTGTCCATCCTTGTAATTGCCTCTCCAAAAAACCTTCTGGGCGACCTAGTTTATTCAAATCCGCCTTTTCAAAATCCACTTGATGTAGTTCTGCCTGTGCTTTAATCATAGCAGTAACAAGTCGTTCTTCTGCATTTTCAAATGGCTTGAAGCAATCGATTAATTCGCGTCGCACTACTTCACCACGCTTTCTTTCCATTACCACAAAGGGTGAACCAATAATCGATTCATCATCACTGAAATGGTATGCTTGTGGTGCCTGTGGAAATACCTTATATAATTTAGAGAGGACTCGATATTCACGTTTCATATCATGCGCTCCTGGGGCAATTTTGCCGAAAGGCGGACGACGCAATACCAATTCAGTTTCTCCAAACTTAAGTAGGTAGGTCAAATTTGCATGGCCTCCATGAAATTGAGAAACCACCATTTCACCTTTGGTTTCATTTGGCATTGCAGAACGTAAGTATACTTCTAATTTTGGCCAATCAAGTTCTTCGCCTTTTCGTATTTCTTTCGCCTGATCCATAGATAATTTATTTAAGCACTTGGTCTTTGCTTTCCAGTAATTTTTTCATAAACATCCCAAACATCCAAGTTGGGATCAGGATCCATCCCATGTCCCATTCTTGCCAATTGAAATACATACCAGGGAGTTTCCATTGCACCTGATCGATCCAATTTTTCAACTCCCGTTGATAATTGTGCAACCGGACATGAATCAATTGTGCCACTCAATAAATCATTGGCTACATTTGGATTCAAACAAAAGGGTCTTCCTAAACCAATAAAATCAAGTTCGCCGTTTTCGATGGCTTCTTCCATGGTTGCAGCAGTTCTAAAACCACCTGTAAGCATCAAAGGGCTTGAGATCTTTTCTCTTACCTTTCCAATAAAATCTATAAAGTAAGCTTCTCTTTGTTTGGTACTTTCCTTGTGCATGGTGCCTACCATAGCAGCTCTTTCGTAGGTACCTCCTGATACTTCTATCAAATCCATTCCCTCTGCATCCAGCATCTGGATCACCTCCATAGATTCTTCCTCCGTAAATGCTCCACGCTGAAAATCTGCGGAGTTAATCTTGATGCCTAGAGAAAAATCATCACCACATTTCTTGCGCATATTGCGATAGATTTCAAGAACAAAACGTGCGCGATTTTCCAAAGAGCCTCCCCATTTATCTGTTCTTAAGTTTGTCAATCCAGACAAAAACTGACTGACCAAATATCCATGTGCTCCATGTATTTGTGCACCACTCATTCCAGCTTTCTTTGCAATCAGTGCGGCATTACCATATCGTTCTATCAAATCAAGAATTTCATCTTCAGTCAAAGGTCGTGGTTCTAAGTATCGATTGCTTGGCATTTTTACATTGGAAGGACTGACTGGAGCCTTGTCTAAATTTACTGGTGCTTGTCGTCCCGGATGGTTGACCTGCATCCACAATTGTGTTCCGTGAGCTTGGGCAAGTTCTGCAAGTTTTTTATAATCTTCTAAGAATTCATCGTCTTCTGCAATCATTGCATTGGCATTGACCAGGTGATCTTTGTCTACCATTACGTTTCCTGTAAAAAGAATAGCTGCCCCACTCTTCCCCCATCTTTCATAAAGCTTAAATAGTTTTTCGCTAGGTCTGCCGTTTGGTTCGGCCAAAGCCTCACTCAAAGCTGATTTTACAAGCCTATTTTTTACTGAAATACCACATGGAAGTTGAAAAGTAGAGGAGATATGTTTCATGGTATCAATTTAGACAATTCTGTAGATATAGTCTTTTTGATTCAATAATCTTTTTCATTTTCTTTTGCTCGACTAAAAGAAACCGAAACATGACTGATCGATTTTTGATTTATCAAAATGATGTCTGGGAGACATTCAAAAATGTGGTAGACAAAAGTAAAATCAAGCAAATACCAAATGCACGACCACCAAACTAGCAAACAAGCCTAGGCCACATTTAGCTACAGCCGGAGAGTCGTATTGGAATAATTCCTTCAAAGACCTAAAGCCATCTTTGGCACTCATTGTGACAACGAAACTTAATGCAATAATTATCACCCAAAAAGCTCTTACGAAGTAATTCATGTCTGGGAAAAAGTGGAGAATTATTAAGTGCAATGGAATGGTAGAAAGAAATCCAATTAGAGTTGCTCGACGGTTTGGCAAAATCATAAAAGCTGCTGTGCATATCAAAACAACAATGCCGCAATTGATATAGTATCTTAACTCGTTCAGAGTATGTGTAAAGGCTGCTTCTGGGTTATTAAACTTGACATAGAGCAATACCATACCCATCAAAATACCTGTACAAAGAGTAACCAATATGGTGCGCTTACCAGCGCGTATGACCTCAGTATCTGTTGCCTGCTTATTGATATATGGCTTGTAAATATCTACTGACCAAAGAGTTGCTAATGAATTAAATGTGGAATCAACTGTGCTCATAAGC
>CALHKJ010000447.1 GCA_938033975.1 uncultured Saprospiraceae bacterium
CTTCTGGTTGATTTCTTACCACTGAAATTGGATTTGATAAACTATAGCATCCATCCAATTGAGATGCATTATTTCCTACTGAAGCTCCTGTTAAGCCATCTTCAAAACTCAAGTGCCAAATTAAGCAAGTTCCTGGACCTGCTCCATCAAAATCAACTACACTTGGCATTGGTGGAAGACCTAAGATGTTTCCTTGTTCATCTGTTACTACCCATTGGCTGTTTGTTCCTGTATTTCCTGATAAAGTAATTGAACCTGGTGCTAAGTTATCTGCTGCACCATCTCCAACGCAAAATTCAAATGGTCCACCTGTTAAGGTACCACCATTTGTTTCACAAACATCTCCTCCACATACTGCTTCCACAGTAATTTCATCAACATCCCAAACATTTTGGCTTGCTCCATTTCCTACAGCGCAATAAGCTACTAGTTCAAAATTGAAGACAGTTGCTTGATTTACAGTAAAACCAGTCATTCCTGTAAAGTCAAAATTTTGCAGTGTCCATGCATTATTTGTGTTAATTCCTGACTGCTCAAAAATCACATTGCCATTCGTCAAAACACGAACAGCATAAAATAATGGATAATTGTTTGGTCCTGACGCTCCGTCAATCCAGTCAAACTGAACCGGTGCCATCTCGTAGAAGTCTAATTTCGTAAGACTTACTGCTTCATTTGATAGCGGGTTTACATTTATGTCAAATCTTACTGATCTGGCACTTCCTGGATTGTAAACACAACCTGTATCATAAGAGACACACATTGCTTCTGTTCCATTTACCCCTGGTGTACATGAGTGGGGATTTACAAATGGTGTATTTCTGTATAAAGTATTTCCAACAACAGACAACATGATTTCGTCTGTGTTTACTATATCAGCTGTAAACTCAGAATAATCAGAATTCGTCATGTTTGATGAATACGAAGTACATTCGTTTAGGTCAAAATGTACTGTTGCTGGTCCTCCAGCGTAGGCGTTTCCTAATAATAGTGTTAGGGACATCATAAGCAGAGTGCTTATTTCGTATAGTCGATGCATGAATATGGATTTTTGTTGATAATTACATGGTTTATGCAATCACAAATCCAAGGGTTGCCTAGAATTAGAATATTATTGGATTTTATAAAAACTTATCAACTTCAGCTAGGTCAGACTCACTGTAATCTTTGAAGAAATTTGAAAGATGATTTTTCGCTTTGACGCGAATATCTTTATCTATGTAGCAGGCTATTGTTACCAATCCAAAACTAAGAATCCCCATATCATCAGTAAAACCCAAGAATGGGGAAAGATCTGGTATACCATCAATTGGAGAGACGAAATAAGCTAAAGCACCTATAATAACATTCTTAGCCCACTTGGGAGTATCTTTTGATTTGTATGCATGAAATAGCAATAAGGCAGAATAAACTAGTTTGACACCCATTTTCTTAAACCACTTTTCTATGTAAAAAGTAGATTCATTAGGATTTATATGCTTGTTGTTTGGCGCCATTTACCAATAAACAAAAAAAAGGAAGGATTTAGTTCAAATTTGGAGCAAAACAATCTTCGGTGATACTTTTGAAATTGTAACCAGCTTGACTGTAGTAATCCAGTACCTTTGGCAACACCTTTTTCAATATTGGGAAAGATTTATGGCTATCATGAAAAACGACAATCGAACCATCATGAGCATTTGAAACTACATTGTCGTAGCATTTTTCCTCTGTTATCTTTGGATCAAAATCTCCACTTAGGACATCCCACATAATAATTTTAAAGTCCTTTTGTATGACCTTTGCTTGACTTGGTTTAATTCTTCCGTATGGTGGTCTGAATAAATTTGAACTGCTTAACTCTGCTGCTTTTGTTACATTACTTACATAATCATTGTTGTCTGTAGCCCAACCTGAAAGGTGATTGTATGAATGACTTCCAACTGCATGACCTTGCTCCTGTAGATCAGCAAAAATTTGTGGATTATTATCAATATTCTCCCCCACACAAAAAAAGGTTGCTTTGGCTTCGTACTCTTGAAGCAAATCTAATACAAAAGGAGTAACATCTTCTACAGGACCATCATCAAAGGTGAGGTAAATGTCCTTATCTTTTTTCACCTTTTCATTTTGGGTTTCAATATTCCAGATGAAGCCTGGAAAAGTCTTCCTTATGAATTGAGGCGTCTTAATTAAGTACATTTTTCTGCTATTAGTGTGATTATGAACGGGCTACACTACTATAACGAAGCAAACTTCCAAATGGGTACTGTTTTCTTCAACTATTTTCAATAAAATCGACGAAATGTATTGGCAAACACTATGATTGACCAAACAAGCCAGAAAAGTATTTTTTATAAATTTTCTTCCTTGGGTAAAAACCCAAAAACATAGCTGGATAAAGTAGCAAATCAAGAATCACATTATTGCTGGAAAAAGAAATATCATCCACTATGATTGATTGGGAGTCAGTTTCATACTCAACAATGTGTTTGTGCTTCCACTTTTTAAGAGGAAAAGGCAATTTATAGCCTTCATCTAGGAAAAAGGCCATTTTATCATCTGAGCCATGATCAGTTATTTTGCTGATCCACTCTGTACGAAAAGGCTTCACAAATCGAATGTGCACAAGATCTCCTTTTTGTGAGCCTGTAAATTCAACAATTTCCATTTTAGCACCAATAGGCTTTAATGCTTCAAATAGGTCAAGGTCAAAGCGATCCATAACTTTTTCGAAATGTCCATTTACTCTTGTTCGCAACTTTAAATTCATGTCGTCAAGATATTTGAATTTATTAACAACAGTTTTCAAATTAAGATTATCCGACTGAAGAATTTTTAGAAAAAATATATAAAATTAGCAATACTTACAAAACATTTAGTATTACTAACTGTTAGATTAACGATTACCAAAGGGTAATTTAAATGATGCTAAATAAGTGTATATTTTTTTACCGAAAATTTATAACTATGAAACAAAACAATTTAAAATTCGGGTTTTTACTTCTTAGTTTTTTATTCTTCTCCCAAAGTTGCGTGACAGTAAATCAAGGAGAAGTTGGCGTTAAAAGAAAATTGGGTCAGTTTTCAGACGAAGGCTACACAGAAGGCTTAAGATTTTATAATCCATTTATTAGTAGAATAATTAAGATTTCTATTCAAACAGAAAATCTTGAAGTTGGTTTGAATATTCCATCAAAAGAAGGACTCAATATCTATTCTGAGGTAAGCATTTTATATAATGTTGATCCAAATATGGCCTCTGACTTATTAAGAGAGATTGGCACTGAATACGAAGCCAACGTAATACTACCTGTATTTAGATCAGCTGTTGCAGATGTATCAGCTAATTATTTTGCAAAAGATATGCATACTGGCCAAAGGTCAAGTATCGAAAAATCAATCAAGGATCGAATGATGACCTATCTAGAAGAAAAAGGAATTTTTGTTGAAGCTGTGTTGTTGAAGAGCATTCAACTTCCTGCCAGTTTAGCAATGGCTATTGAACAAAAACTAGAAGCAGAACAAGAAGCACAAAGAATGGAGTTTGTTCTTACACAAGCAGAAAGAGAAGCAGAACAAAAGAGAATAGAAGCTAAAGGTGTGAGGGATGCACAGCTAATTATTGCAGAGGGTCTAGATCAAAAAGTACTGCAATTTAAGTCTATTGAAGCTTTTGAAAAATTAGCCAACTCAGCAAATGCAAAAGTTATTATCTCAGACGGGGATATGCCAATAATTTTGAATGATTAAATAATGATTGGGGGGGGGGATGAATAAACTCCCCCCCCAATTTAAATTTCATAATATGAAAACTTTAAATTCCATTTTACTCGTTTTTTTCATAATAGTTTCAAACTTTAAAATTACAGCTCAATCAAATTCTATTAAGCAAGCTGAAATTTTTATAAAACAAGGGAATTATTCTCGAGCAATTTCAATATTAGATGAACATATTAATCTTAACCCATATGATGATCGGGCTTACATCATGCGAGCTTGGTCTCATGGAATATTAGGGCATAGAAATGAAAAGCAACAAGATTTAGATTTCGCTGAGCATTTAAATCCTCTGGTTTATATGTATATCAATGAGTCAATAAGGTCAAGTTTGTATGAAAAAAAACTATTTGACTATGATTTTAGCTTCATGATTGAAGATTTCACTAAATCACCAGTTGGAATTGAAAATTATAAAAAGTACGTTATAAACGAACCCTATCCTAAAAAAATAGATAGTATTACATTTTTAGCCATTCAATATCTCTCTAATTTTAAGCTAAGTGAAGCTGAACCACTTATAAATAAAATCGGCCAAGAAACAGATTCTTCTAATTTATACTACGACTTAAAAGGAATTTTGGAATTGAAAAAAAATCAAATCGAAAGTGCTATAGATTACTTTACTAATGCAATAAATAAATCTCCCAACTATGCTATGGCATACCATAATCGCTCAATTGCTCATATGTCAAATAGTGATTTTGTTAAAGCTGAAATTGACTTGTCCAAAGCCATTAGCCTAGATGATAATATCGCGATATTTTACTTCACTAAAGCAAAGTTTATGGAAAGTGTTAGTAATGAAGAAGAGGCCATTAAACTATATAAAAAAGCTACTAGTATTGATCCAAAATACATTGAGGCTAAAACGAATTTGATGTTGCTCCAAAAATCTCAAGGCAATTACAATGAATCGATAACTGAATTATCCAATCTTATCAATACATACAATAAAGATGCTGAGTATCATTATATAAAAGGAGGTTTAGATTTGACTTATGGTTTGTATAATGAAGCAATACTTGAGTTTGAAACATTTCTATTATCAAATCCAGAAGACCCTTCTGCGATCTTTAATCTCGGTCTTTCAAAGTATTTAAATAATCAAAAAATTGAAGGTTGTGAAGAAATTAAGGAAAGTATTGAAGTTTCTAATTCAGAAAAGAAAAATAAGATTTATTCTACTATTTGTAAAAATATAACCTTCGATTGAGGATTTAATTCACAAGGTCAAATTGACAGAAAGAATAAGAATAATGAAAATTTGACATTTGAAAAGTGACGAAATTTCATGAATTTGAAGCTGGCACAAGCGTTGATTATATTGGACTGATAAGTGTATTTTTTAATTATTAAATTAATGAGTTATGTTACCAATTAAATCAAATTTAATTCCGACCGTCTCTCGTTTTTTAGAAGATGATTGGAAAAACTTATTTGAATGGAATCCCGAAAAGAACTTAACAAGGTTATTTTCCCCACCAACAAACATTGTAGAGTTTTCAGAATACTTCGAAGTAGATATAGCAATACCTGGTTTCAAAAAAGAATGTTTCAAAATTGAAATAAAAAATCAAACACTAATTCTAACTGCTGAAAAGGCAAATGAAGATTCTAGTGAAACGATCTCCTACATTCGAAAAGAATTTGAATATCAAAAATTCACTAAGCTTATAGATTTGAACTCTTCAATTATGGATGAAGCTAACATCTCTGCTCAATATATTGATGGAGTACTAAAGATTCACATTCCAAAAAAAGAAGAAGCCAAAAGTAAGCCTGCAAAAACCATAGAAATTTCGTAAGAAACAATATTCTATTTATTTCATAAATCTATAAAATTATTAAATGATGAATAAACAATTTATTTATTCGGGTTTGATTGCTTTATTGATAAGTGTAATCACAATAGGAGCATTCGAATATTTTAATGACGATTCTAAAAAAGTACAAGTTGAGTACATTAATGAGGTACCTTCTAAGTCAACATTATTTACTTATAATAATGAAGGCAAAATAGTGCCACTTGATTTTCAAGAAACCTCAAAAGAAGTAATCAATTCTATAGTTCATATAAAATCTAGTAGAATCGCGAAAAATTCCTTTGGAGAAATGCAATTGCGCTCTATTCCTAGCCCATTCAAAGATTTTTTTGGAGATAGTTTCAGAGAAGATTTATTACCTTATAAAATTAATCCTCAGAAAGATCAAGACCATCTTCAGATTGGCACAGGGTCTGGTGTAATTGTCAGTAATGACGGATATATAATTACAAATAACCATGTCATTGATCAAGCGGAAGATATCGAGGTAACCTTGTTTGATAATAGAACATTAAAAGCAAGGATTATTGGGACTGATCCAACTACAGATTTAGCGCTTTTAAGAATTGATGCAAAAAATCTCAGCTCAATTCCATTTGCAAATTCTGAAAATGTCAATGTCGGACAATGGGTTCTAGCAGTTGGTAATCCAATGGGCTTGAACAGTACTGTAACTGCAGGAATCGTCAGTGCAAAAGGTAGAAATATAAATATTCTCAAAGAAAAGTATGCTGTTGAGAATTTTATTCAAACTGATGCAGCTATAAATCCTGGAAATAGTGGTGGTGCTTTGGTAAATCTGCAAGGTGGTTTGATAGGCATCAATACGGCTATTGCAAGCCCTACAGGTAGTTTTGCTGGATATGGTTTTGCAATACCAGCCAATTTAGTAGCAAAGGTCATGGAAGACTTCATAAAATTTGGAGCTGTACAAAAAGGCATTTTAGGAATTACAATTAGAACACTAAATGCAAGTCTTGCTAATGAGCATGAATTAGACCTAAATACTGGAGTGTATGTAGATAGTCTTTTAGAAAAAAGTGCTGCAGGTAAAGCTGGAGTAAAAGCTGGTGATGTAATTGTAGAAATCAATTCGAAAAAAGTAAAGTCTGCATCTGAACTACAAGGTGAAATTGCACAATTTAGCCCTGGTGATAAGGTTAATTTAAAAATTAACAGAAGAGGTAAAGAAAAAGATATCTCGGTTAGTCTAACAAATAGTTTTGGTGAAGCGGCAAGTATGTCCGAAGAAGATGTTGAAATCATTAAATTATTAGGAGTAAATATAGAAGAACTTTCTAAAGATAGACTAAAAGAACTAGAGATTGACAAAGGACTACAAATAAAGAAGATACAATCAGGAAAAATAGAACAACAAACTCAGATGAAAGAAGGATTTATCTTGACTCATGTTGATGGAAAAAAAATAAAAAGTAAAGAAGAATTATTGAATATTTTAAAAGACAAAGAAGAAGGAGGAGTAATGCTAGAAGGCAAATATGAAAATATACCAGGGAAATTTTACTATGCTTTTGGATTACACTAATACATGATATGAGATTGAGTTTTGGAAATTGATTTGACCAATATGTTTGTGACAGTCATTTCATTTTGACTGTTGCAAACATTTGGTCTAAAAAATGGTCATCCCTTAAACTAATCAAAATATTCATTGTTTAAAAATAAAATAAATGATATGACGAAGCAAGCATTTAATGAAGAAGCAATTAAAGATTCTATACAGCTTTTGAAAGTAAAGAAAGGAAAGTATTATGTTCGTTTTCCCAAATTAGAAACACCAATCATAATGAATGAATACTTTTTTAACCAAATAAAAAACGAAGTTTTTAACCAATTAAAAAATGAAGTTCAAAATGTTGAAAATTAGTAGTTAAATTCATTCCCGTTCAGTAGTAGTTTATTTGTGATAACCAAAAGGGCAAAGTCTAGCATCAAATATGCATAAGATTTTGCCCTTTTATTTTTTAAATTAATTGAATCAAGAATTTTAAGTGTAATTGTATCACCATCAAACATTAAGTCCTTTATTCCTGGTAAATATATTCTAGCAATTAATCATAAAGTAGAAAAATTACTTGCAATAAATTACGCTCGTTGATTTAAGAGACTATTTTTGCAGCACAAACAAACACTATGTCAAACACAAGAGTAAGATTTGCGCCAAGTCCAACTGGACCATTGCATATTGGTGGAGTAAGAACTGCTTTGTATAATTACCTTCTAGCGAAAAAAACAGGTGGAACATTCATCTTAAGAATCGAAGATACAGATCAAAATAGGTATGTAGAAGGCGCAGAAGATTATATAAAAGAAGCACTTGAATGGTTTGGCATTCAACCTGATGAAGGACCTGGTTATGGAGGAGCACACGGACCTTACCGTCAATCCGAAAGAAAGGAGATGTATGCTCAGTATGTAAAAGAAATGGTTGATAGTGGTAATGCCTATTATGCCTTTGACACTGAAGAAGAACTTTCCAAAGTAAGAGAAGAAGAAAAAGAAAAAGGTAATCATTCCTTTAAATACAATTGGGAGGTAAGATCAAAAATGCGAAATAGCACTTCTCTACCAAAAGAAGAAACCGATCGCTTGCTTGCTGAAGGAAACAATATTACGGTGCGATTGAAAATTCCTCAAAATGAAACAATCACATTCACAGATATCGTAAGAGGCGAAGTTAGTTTTGAATCCAATGAGTTGGATGATAAGGTAATCATGAAGGCAGACGGAATGCCAACCTATCATCTAGCCAATATCGTTGATGATCATTTGATGGAAATCAGTCACGTAATAAGAGGAGAAGAATGGTTGTCAAGCACAGCTCATCACGCATTAATGTATAGATTCATGGGTTGGACCGCTCCACAGTTTGCACATCTACCCCTTATCCTTAATCCAACTGGCGGTGGGAAATTAAGTAAGCGTCATGGAGCTAAGTTTGGATTTCCAGTTTTTCCATTGCAATGGGATGGTGGTGAGGAAACCTTTCAAGGATTTAGAGAAGATGGTTTTGATGCTGATGCTGTTGTCAATTTTCTTGCATTGCTCGGATGGAATCCTGGCGATGATAAAGAGATGATGAGTAAGGAAGAAATGATAGAACTTTTTTCTTTGGATAAAATTGTAAAATCTGGTGCTAAGTTTGATTTTGACAAAGCTAAGTGGTTCAATCAACAGTACATTATGAGTAAGTCAGAAGCAGACATTCTCACAACTTTAAAATCAAGTAAGGATGCTGAAAAAATAAGTCAATACGATGATACATTTATGCTTAAGGCCATTCAACTCATGAAAGAAAGGGTAAGCGTTTATCCAGACTTTATAAGCAACGGTCAATATCTTTTTAGCCTACCCGCTGAATACGATAACAAAACCTTAAAGAAAAAATACAAAGCAGAAAATCAAGTTCATTTTGACGCCATTCATGAATTGATCAGTTCGGATGAAGATTTTACTGCAGAAAGTCTAAGTGGCAAAATCAAAAGTTACATCACAGACAACGAACTCAGTTTCGGTGCAATCTTCCCAATTTTGAGAATAGTATTGTCAGGCACCATGAAAGGACCAGATTTATTTGCAATGATGGAACTAATAGGCAAGGAAGATGTATTAATTAGATGGAAGGCAGGTTTTGCCCTCATTGAAAATATCGCATGAAAAAAAAAGGAAAGAATCCAGGCAAAGACAAACCAAAGGTTCATGAAGAACTAAAAGGTTTTAGCATCAACATTAATAAGTTTGGAGAGATGGAAAGTAGCATCCAAGTTGACAAACTGAATGAATTTCTGAATGAAAATGTTGAGGACAAAAAACTTACAAATTCCGGGGAAGAAGAATAGCATGTCTTCTAGAGACTAATCATAAGCCTCTAATCTCATTTTTACTTCGTTATAGCATTATTATCTTTAACTTTATTGCAGCTGACTAGATGCAGTAATATGTATGGAAACGTCCTAAGATCGCTTTTACTTTTGCTCATTCTCCCTTGTTTAGGCTTTGGGAGCAATTTGAGCGTACAAACTGACACGATTCCACCGGAAATTATTACCTTTCCTGAAGATCTTACAGTCCCATGTGGGGTCCCATACCAACAACAGTTTGATTCGTGGCTTGAAAATCACGCGGGGCTAGCCGTGTCTGATGACGGCGATGTAAATTTATTCACCACCTTTTCTGGAATTATTGATGATGAAGTAATTTCTTCATCTGATACCTTGTGTGGTAACACAGCAATGGTGCCTATTGGTTTTTATGCAATTGATGATTGCCAAAATAGCAGTGACACTGTTTTTGCAAATTTTATTGTTCAAGATATATTCCAACCTATTATTACCCAAGAAGCACAAGACAAAACGATTCAGTGTGATGAAGCTGTAGTGGACAGTCTACAAACCTGGTTGGACAATATTGGTGGCGCTACTGCAAATGACGTTTGTGATAATGATGCGATCTGGGATAATTATATATGGAATGATAATTTAGGGAACTCAGGCTTTTCATTTATCGGAGACACAACAGACATTAAAATTATCCGAAGTTCATGTGACTGGTCCGTAGTTGTTTCCTTCTTTGTCCTTGATGAATGTGGTAATGCAAATATAACCACAAGTAGTTTTGCAATAATAGACACTATCGCCCCACAAATTTTCAATCTACTTACGGACACTATCATTGCATGCGTTGACACTATTCCAAATGTTGTACCTGATTTTATTGATGGATGCCAAGGACTCTTAGAAATCCAAACAGAAACAGAATCGACTCAGGGTGCTGATCCAAATGAATGCTCATTTTATAACTACACAGTTACTAGTAGTTATATGGCGGAGGATATTTGTGGAAACCAAAATATGGTTCTACAACAAGTCCAAGTTGTCGATACTTTAGCACCAATAATAGTTGCAAACCAAGAAATCAACATCAACTGTGAAGATGATCAGACAGAGATTAGTAACTATATAGATAACATAATTGATTGCAGTCCAGTTGAAATTACTTTTATTGACAGTCTTCAAAATAGTTCTCCTTGTAGCAATACATTTAGAAGAAGTTGGACATTTTTGGATGTATGTGGTAATCAGACAATGTACAGACAAATTGTAAATGTGATTGACCAAACCGGTCCACAAATAACTGATCCTATTCCATCTTTAGATCTTGAGTGCAGTCAGATAGTAAATTTTGATCAAACCATACTTTCCTTTGTTGAAAATCTTGAAAATCTAACAACAAGTGATAATTGTGGGGAGGGAAATATTTATATCAATGGTGGTGAAGATCCAAATGTTATAAATTTTGATTTTCAATTTATACCTACTCAAACTTGCAATGGAAGCCCGGTGATCCAGCAGGAAAGTGTAGCAATCACATTAGAAGATGATTGTGGGAATTTCGAGCAAGCTACAAGCTCTATCACTATTGTGGATACCATCGCACCTGAAATTTTGAATTGTCAAGAAAGTCTAAATTTTGAATTGGAATTAGGAGAGTGTGATTTAAAAATTCCATTAGCTCAATTTGATATTGGCAATCAATGTGATTCAACTACTGCTCATTTTTTGTTCAAAAGACAGATACAGCTAGATAGCTTTACACCTGAAACAGGAAGTATTGTTTTTAATTGGGAGTTTTCTCCAGCAGAAACAGAATCCATTGTTGATGGTGCGAAAATCGAATTCACTAGTGAAGGAATTGTGAATAATAACTTGGGTTTAGATTTTATTATTACAAGCAGTGACGCAACTGAATTATTTAATTATTCAGAACCACTATCCCTTTGCGAAAGTCAGAATTTTAATTTTGATGTTCCGTTTGACCAAACTAAGAAATGGATTGAGGAAGGTAGCATCCAATTGACAGTTGATTATGAAATTCTTGAAACATTTGACTGCCCTGAAGAAGCAAGGCTTGGTTTCACTATAAGTATTCCATCCCTAGTAGATACCCCAAATAAATATAGCTATACGTTGGATGGAGGGCAAGAAACTGAATACTCGGTTGGGGATTCTATAACTATATCTTCAGGAATGCATAGAATAATTTACAGCGTTGAGGATTGTGGAGGAAATAAAACCAACTGTACACAAGAAATTGAAATCAGAGATTTAGAAACACCAGAATTGATTTGCCCTGATGGCTTCACATTAATAATTCCAGAAGATACATGTGCAGTAGAATTTAGAATAAATCCAGTTTTTCAATTTATAGAAAATTGCAGTAACAATAGTAATTTCTCTATTACCCTACCTGAAGAAAATGATAGATTTTTAAAATTCAGTGAACAAGAAAATGGAGTGATCATCGCAGATAATATTCAATTCCAATTTGAAGATATTAACCTTGATAATATAATTCTAAACCCCGTATTGATTGTAGAGTTATTAGCCAATACCACAGTTGATAATGGTTTCTTTTCAATAAGAGATGAAAATGGAGAAACAATTGGCTCCACGCCTCAGTCTTTGGAATCTTGCATATCAACTCAATTAATCACTTTTGATCTAACAATTGATCAATTGGAAGAATGGAACTCCGATCAAATTATAGTTTTCAATTTTGTAAATACTAATATCACTCTTGGAGGATTGGCTCCTTGCAGTCCGGAAGACTTCAATGGTCAGACTGATATGTCAAGCTTTTTGACAGCAACTTTAGCATTTACAGAAATTGTTCCTAACATTGTGGTTACCAATGAGGAATCAGGTGATACAATTGAATCGGAAAACGGATTTGTAGCATTTGACACAGGCAATTATTTGGTAGAATTATCTAGTTCTGACAATTCTGGCAACATAGCTTCATGCTCATACTTTATAGAGGTTGAAGATAACACTCCACCAGAAATGATGTGTTCTAACGTAGACATTTTGATTGCAATCCAAGATCTTGAAGCAATTAATCCTGATATAAATATTATTGATTTTGATGTAACAGATAATTGTGATTCTGTAAGTTTAGATCTCAACAGTCCGATGATTGATTGTACAGATATTGGATCAGAACTCTTAGCTAGTCTAATAGCAACTGATGAAAACGGAAATGAAAATATTTGCGAATTTAACTTCACTCCTATTGGTATTGAACTTAAACCAAGTTTTAGCTCTTCGTTATGTGGTGGAGAATCATTAAGTCTATTAAACAACATTCCAGAAAATATAACAGTCAGTTATCAATGGTCAGGACCTTCAGGTTTTTCGTCAGAAGAAGCAAATCCTCAAATCGAAAATGTTAGTTCTGCCAACTCAGGAACATATTCACTTCAAGCAACTACAGAAGCAGGATGCAATTTTTTCGGAAATGTAGAAGTAACTATTGAAGCATTAAGCAATCCTGAAATTGTAAGTGACAATGATATTATTTGTGTAGGGGATGCTTTTGTTCTTAATTCAAATGCCTTTGATGATGTGGTCTATCTTTGGTATGAAGGTTTAGCGCCTAATGGAAATTTGGTTGGCATGAGTACCATATCAAGCATTGAACTAACGCCATCAATTGGAACTCATTTTTATTATAGTATTGTCGAAGGAAATGGTTGCCAGTCTGACCCTTCAAATTCTTATGCGATCGAGGTAATTGATTTTCCTATAGCTTTAGTTGAAGATAATTTTATCACTACCTGCGAGGGAGAGACCATCAGCTTAACCACTGCCAATACCAACCCATCTTTAGAATTTAGTTGGTCTGGTCCAGGAGAGTATGAAAGCAATGAAGCAAATCCAACAAGTATCAATAATATTGGAATAAATCAACAAGGAACTTATCAATTGGTAGTTTCAGATAGAGGATGTCTTTCTGATCCTGCTTTGGTTGAAGTGGTCGTTTTCAATACACCAGACAAACCAATTTTAGTTGGAGACAATCTATTATGTGAGGGTTCCGACCTTAGTTTAACCGTCATGAATAATGTATCCTCTGATAAATATAATTGGTTTTTAAATGGGGAGACATATAGCACTACAAACACAAATAGTCTTATCATTCCAAATGCACAAGATCAATTGGCCGGAAACTGGACAGTGATTATTGAAGATGATAATTGTACAAGTTTAGAATCTGAAATTTTCATAATTGATATAGAATCACAAATTACAATTGGAGCCAATAATAATGGACCTATCTGTGAGGGAGGTATGGTGACTTTGACTGCAAGCTTTATTCCAGAAGCGGATTATATTTGGACTACACCTAACAATTTGGAATTCTTTGGTAGAGTTGTAAGCGTACCTGCAGTCAATGGAGTTTATTCGGTAGAATTAACAACTTCAGCTGGTTGCCTTGGCGAAGCAAATACAATTGTAGAAATCATCCAAGTCCCTGAAGTAACTGCTCTTTCGAATAACTCTTCAGCTTGCATGAGCATTGGAGATCCAATTTCTTTTTTCCCATCCATATTTCCTCCTGGTGAATATCAATTCATCTGGACTGGTCCCAACAGTTTCATTTCAACTGAAGAAGAACTTACCATACCTTTTCAAGGAATAGCAAGTAATGGCATATATGGATTGCAAATACAAAATGATAATTGCGTTTCTGATATCATATTTACAGAAGTGAGCTCAACAATTATTCCTGACCAAGCTGTCATAACTCAAAACGGTCCTTTATGCTTAGGAGCTTCGATTAATCTTATCGCCTCAAATGTCAGTGCAGATATCGACGAATACATTTGGGCCACTCCTATCGGCCAAATAATAACAGCAGAACCCGCCTTGACAATTTCGCCTTCGAGCAATATTAATATCGGAGAATACAGTCTCACTGTGTCCACAAATGGCTGCATGAGTGAACCATCACAATCCATCAATTTGATTTTGGAAGATGCTTTGGATCAACCAATCATCACAGGAAATAATATTTTATGTGCAGGCCAAGAACTTGTTTTAGAACCAAGCAATCCCATCGCTGGACTTGACTATATATGGATTGGACCTGATGGAACAAATTATTCAAGTACAATATTGACCATAGAAAATTTTTCAGAAACTGATGCAGGTGCATATGTAGTTCAGTCCTCTATCAATTCGTGCGTTTCGGATTTTTCCGAACCTTTTGTAGTCACAATTATAAGCAGCCCAGAAGCACCTATATTAAGCATGAACGAATTTACTTTCTGTGAAAACAATCTCACTGAAATTTCTTTACAGGATTTCATCAACACAGCCAATGTGGATTCCTATTTCTTGTATGACCCAACCGGTTTGCTAATAGCAGAAAGTGGCAATGGTGATTTTATCGATGTAAATCTAAGTGCTTACTCTGAAGGGAGTTACCAATTTTTTGTCACGCAAAGTATTGCTGATTGTGAATCTGATTTGACTGCACCGATTACAATCATAATAGAAAGTGCTAGCCAGGCAGCTAGTTTCGCTGAAACAGAACTCCTAATATGTGAACTTGGTGTTACAAGCATTGCTATTAATATACCAAATGGCATTGATACTGAGATCATAATTCAAGGTGACAATATGATCATTGAAAATATTTTAGATAATGAAATTATTGTTAATGTTTTTGATGTAGGGAATAGTCAACTTATCGTAAATAGCTCAAATGATATTTGTGGTGAATTTGAAAGTGATATTCTCGATATCAATGTATTAGAAGATATTGATGCAATCAATGATGAGTTTACAATTCTTGGTGTAAACAGTACAATGATTTCAGTATTAGAAAACGATCAATACAATAGTAGCATTGAGCTTGCTATTGAAAATCTAATTGGAGGTCCAGGACTATCTGTAGTTGGAGATATGATCCAAGTGACTACAAATAACCTAATCGGAACCTATAGTTTTAATTATACAATTTGTAGCATTGAATGCCCAGCCTTATGCGATGAAGCCATTGTTACTTTAAATATAGAAGGAGAAAATATTGGTTCCGATTGTACTCCATTCAATTTGATGACTCCAAATGGGGATGGCGAGAATGATTTCTTCATTGTTCCTTGCACAGAATCTGGTGACAATGTAGAGGTGAAAATTTTTAATTCATTCGGAGCACTTATCTATGCAGAGGAAGACTATCAAAATGATTGGATGGGCACAAAAGATGGAGATGATGTACCTGTAGGTACATATTTTTATTACGTTAAAATAAATGAAGATGCTCCAATGGCAGCTTTCTTAGTTGTAGAGCGATAATATGAAAACGATTCTTACATATATATCATGTTTCATTTGTGCACTGAGCACCCAAGCTCAGCAAGATGTTTTATTTACACAATTTGCTTATGACAAATTGGGTTATAATCCTGCTTATGCTGGGACACATGACCATATTAGTTTGAATGCTATTTATAGAAATCAATGGTTAGGGCTCGATGGTTCACCAAGCAGATTTGCAGCTAGCATCAATTTCCCAGGCTTGGATCAAAATCTTGGGCTTGGATTACACTTTGACAAATCTAGCATATCGATTTTTGACAAAACAACTCTGCAAGGATCCTACTCTTATAAGATAGCCTTAAACAAAGGAAATTTAAGTTTGGGGATGTCAACTTCTTTGCGTCAATTTCGGGTAGATTGGACTGACAATAGATTGCGACCTCCAAGTGGATTTGCAAATGATGCTTCTGTTGATCAAGAAATTTATACCAAACAAATATTCAATATTGGTTTTGGGGCTTACTTTAACAATGAAGATTATTTCTTTGGAGCAGCTATTCCGCGACTCAATAAAGCAATTATTGACTTTGATAGTGAATTAGACACCTTGCAAGCAACAGAGGCAAGACTTATATATTTGATGGGTGGTGGAAAATTTTCAGTGACACAAGATTGGGAATTAAGTCCTCAATTACTATTGACTTTTGCAGAAGCTTCACCTGTTCAGTTTGAGTTGAGCACCATTGCAATCCTTAGAAAGAAATACCATATTGGTCTCAATTATAGTTCTGGTGGTAGTGTTCTCAATCCTATTGAATCCCTTGATTTGATTTTAGGCTATCAACATGATAATCAGATATTTTTAGGTATGTCCTATGACAGGACTCTTTCAGAATTACGTCAAGTTTCAAGTGGATCTCTTGAATTTATTTTGAACTATAGATTTAACAGGGTACAGAATGCAGATATCATTATTAATCCAAGATATTATTAATTTGAAAACGCTCATCCTTTTCATTTCTATCTTTGCGCTTACCGCAAATATGTATTCTCAACTAAATGATCTGAGTATTCAGGATCAATGGAGTAAGATTGAAATAGAAAATCTTTCGATTGTCAACTCTGAATCAGAAGAATTCAGTCCTCATATGTGGAATAATTATTTGGTCTATGTTGGACTTCAAGAACGCAGTGGTTTTAGTGCAAAAGGACCGGCATATTTCGATATTAAGGCTTCTATATTAAATGACAGTATGGATTTAAAAAACTTCATTTTTAATCCTGAACTCAACAGCAGATTTCACGAAGGACCTATTAGTTGGGATCAAAATAATAACACGCTGTATTTTACAAGAGCAAATACTGAAAACAAACTACCAATTGTCGATAGCAGAGGAAGACAGTTGTTGCAGATCTATAAAGCTGAATACGCTCAAGGCAAATGGGAGAACATCATCAAAATGAATTTCTGTACTGAAGAAGAAAACTATTGCCACCCTGCCATTTACAATAATGGCAGATCTATGATATTTGCATCTTCAATAGATGGAGGCAGTGGTAAAATGGACTTGTACAAAACTGAAAAAATATCAGAATTTACTTGGTCTACACCTACCAATCTTGGCAAGCAAATAAATAACCCAGGCAATGATTGGTTCCCTTTTGTCTATGAAGACTATTTGTTTCACGCTACTGATATTAAGGATGGACAGGGCTTGGACATTTATATGAGTAAAATTCCAAAAGATGGTAAGCCTACTCCTGCCTTTAGGCTACCTGCACCTATCAACTCACAATACGATGATTTTGGCTTGGTGATTTCTAAAGAAAAAAACATTGCCTACTTTAGTTCGAATAGACCAGGCGGTAAAGGGAAGGATGACATTTATAAAATTATACTTGACAAATCAGCAGATGTCCAATCAACTGAAAATCAAAGCATAAAAACGGGAGTAACTACTCAGGAAATAAAAGAAACGATTACTCCTCCTACACATAGTCATAAGGCTATGTCTCTAAAATTCATTGACTCAGTCTCAAATGTTGGCATCAAGGAGGCTGATGTAAGCATTTATGTTATTCCTACTTCTGTAGCTGAAAACTTTGCACAACAACTAGATTCAAATAGCGACCTTATCATTCTTGAAACCATGGCAGCTAATGCCGGTCCTAATATAGACTACTCGAGTGATTCAACTGGCCAGCTTCAAATAGATACACCAACTGGCGAGCAGCTTTTCATTGTAGCAAAAAAAATTGGATATAAACCTGAATACAAATTGGTGAATACAGCTACTGCAATTTCAGAACTCGAATTTCAATTAGTAAAGAAGTAAAGTCTGAAATCTAAAATTTAAGCTGTATAGCAATATTCACATTACTCACATGGTATCCATAAGGATCAAATAAAGCAAGTAAGTTTTGGGAACTAAGACCCAGTCGAAACTTTTTGAAGTCTAACTGAGCAGTTGCTCCAATGTTTGCAGCTGAGTAATTATCGAAAGAATATATAATTCCTAAATTAAACCAATCTGTAATCGATTTATTTGCAAAGGCACTTATTCTAAAATAGCCATAGGTGCCGTCTAGAGCAAAAAAGTTATTGAGCCCAAAAGAAAGATCTTCTTGGTAGTCAAATTGATACCTCGCGTTTATTTTCGTAAGCAAATTACTCCTATATGACTCAGTATCTGTTCTTTCTAATCCAATAAGATTCTCAATACTATCTTGTAAATTGAATTCAAATTCATTTTGAATTGCTTCAGACAAATCAATTCCTGAATAGGTGACACTACCCTCACTTTCATATTCATTTGTTCTTCCCTCCTGAGCCCAATTGATAATGCCTATATCTGTAATTGCTAAATTAAAAACATGTCTATCTACTTTTGTGCCACCATATATATCAAATAAGAAACCAATATTCTTAAAGCTTATGTTATCAGTGAAGGGTCTATTGGGTTGAAAATCGATATCATCAATTGCTCTGTAACGAAATAAGCTTGTAGACTGTAAAACAACATTTCTGTCTATTTTTATGTCATTAAAAATATCATCAGCATTGATTGAATATGACCCATCAAAAGAAAAATGCTCAATGCCATCAACCAATTTTATATTCAGTCCTAGAAATGAACTATTAAAATATTTCTTTGCTCCTAAATTCAATTGGTACCAAGAATTATATTGAATATCAGGAGCTATTTCTGTTGTAGCATCAATTCCTGCATTGCCACCAAAAACAAAGGTCACTCCTGGCCCATCGAAACTGGCATAAGCTTCAGATCGATTTGCAAAACCAATGTTAAAAACAAAATCCTTTACCCTTAACTCTGTATTCAATATATTAAATGCATATTGCCCAAAAGCCCCATTCTTATCCTCTGTGTTTGCCAAAAGATTCGCCCAATTTAATACTCTAGTAGTATCTGTCTGGTCAGTAATTTCTTTAATAATATAACTCGAACTGACATCCAATAAAGTATTTAAAGGTGCTATCCTAATTGAATAATCTAAAGTATCAGAAGATTGGGAAAATGGATTAGCCAAGGTCTGACTCCAATTGTCCTGAGCCCACAAAGAAGTATAGCTAAGAGAAAGAATAATAATTGCAAATAAATATCGCATCATTAATTATTGATTTATGGTAGCGCTTACTTTGAGATCGATACCGTGATAGTTGTACAACCAAATGTAATCATCATTACCCATGTTCTGGGTATTCAATTTAAGCTTGATCTGCATTCTTTTACTTTGACGGATATTATCCCAAGAAGTCTCATCTATATTAAATCTAAAGACTTGCAGCATTTGTGCCTCAGCTCCTTGCCCCTCTTGATCACTTGCATTTATTTTTGTCCAATCACCTTCCAAAATATAATCTTGGTAAATATTAGCTTCATCCTCAAAAAGAATTTGCAAATCAGCATTTAAAGGTAGTCCGTTTCTTATAGTAAGAATAAGTTCTCCACTCTCTACTTGATCAAATTCTTCTAAGTCCAATTCGAAATTTTGACTTAGCACCAAATCATCTATATTGGTGTGCATAGGTAATTTGATAGAAGTATTGATTGAGAAAAATGATTCTTCATTAAAAAATCCAATAATTGGATTATCTAAAGGTGGATTGGCAACTGCCAAGATATCATAATTCACCATTGTCGCTTTTTCATTAAAAGCCTGCTCGATATTTGAGTTATCGGCTGAAATTGAAAAGCTGGTATTTTTAACCACTGCTCCTTCTGTAATTTCTGGATAGTCAAAGGTGATTCCTTCATCAATTGCAGTTGATTCAATTTGGAAAATATTTCCCGAAAGGGTGGTTAAATCCAATCTGCTAAAAAACACTGAAACAGGAAAACCAAATGAATTATCTACGCCAATGGTAAGTTCTGGCTCATCAAAACTAAATCCTCCTGACAACCAATTGTTAAAAATACCAATTGGAATTGCACTTCCAGTCAAAGGATATTCTCTGTTACCAAAAAATCCTTCCATGTAAGAAAAGCGTATGATATCTATAAACATATCTGCCTGATCAAAAACTATTCTTTCGCCACCTTCAGTCCTTGCATCATAATTAAAATAAAGCTTGCTGTCAGTTGTGTTTACATCATAACCATCAAGACTAATATCTTCTGATTCAAATACGTAGTCATAAGACCCATCATAGTTCATTTCAAAATTCTTTTCAAAAACAACTCCATCTTTACTGAGTTCTGGCATGCGCATTTTAACTGTAATATCTTCCTGCAAAGTACTTCTAAATCTGAATCGAATTTGACTCTGCTTGAAAACACCTTTCTTAATAATGAAACTTGAATCTATAGGCAAATCTAAAGGAGCCACTGAATCAACAATTGGAAAGTAATTAAACCATGGTATAGGTGGAAAGACCTCAATACTTGATCTTCGCAATACCTGTCCTTCATAATAGAAAGTAAGTCTACCATCGGAGTCAACTTCTACTCTAGTATTGTCAGAAGCATTTTCAGCAATTTCACCTAAGGTCGAATTGAGGTGGACCAAGGGAATCGAAATATCAAGAGTAGGTGGTGGTACAGAAATTTTATAATACTCACGATCTAAACAAGAGCTTAGAAAAAGAGTAATAGCCAAAATGGCAATTATAAAAATTTGTTTTTTCATATATTAAAGATCATATTCAAATCCTAAATCTGGTATCTCCACTTTAGAATATCCCTCTCCCACTAGTTTATATTTAAATGCTTTTTGTGTATCATATTCACCATGCACCAAAAAGATTCTTTCAATTTTTTCCTTGTGAACAGAAATGAACTCAACCATTTCTGTCTGGTCAGCATGAGCTGAGAAAGAGTCCATAACTTTTACCTCTGCGTTGACAGGATACATTTCACCAAATAATCTCAATTCATCCGCACCAGCTCGCAATCTACCACCTGGTGTATAAGGAGAACAATATCCCACAATTAAAATAGTGTTTTTCTCATCTTCTATATTGTTCCGGATATGGTGTTTTACACGACCGGCATTTGCCATTCCAGAAGAACTGATAATGATACAAGGAGCAGTTCTACCATTCAACGCTTTTGATTCATTTACGTCCCTTATATAATTTAACGCATTGAAACCAAAAGGGTTGTCATCTATTAATAGATATTCATTTAGATTGTCGTCATAACATTCGGGATGAGTACCAAAAATAGTAGTTGCATTCACCGCCAAAGGGCTATCAACATAAATAGGAATTTTAGGAAGTACTCCCTTTGTTTCCATCTGATCTAGCATGTACACAATCTCCTGTGTTCTTCCAACTGAGAAAGCCGGAATAATTAATTTTCCTTTTTTGTCTAAACAAGTCTCTTTTATTATTTCTAAAAAGGATTCTGACTGTTGTGGAGGAGCTGAGTGATCTTTATCTCCATACGTAGACTCACAAATTAAAAAGTTACAAGGAGGCATTGGTGCTGGATCTCTTAGAATTGGTCTGTTTGGTCTTCCAATATCAGCAGTGAAGCCAAGTGTTTTTACTTCCTCACCTTCTTTGATCTTTAAGGTGACACAAGCACTACCTAAAATGTGCCCTGCGTCAGTAAATATAACTTCGACATCATTGTGAATGTTAAACCAATTATTATAAGGTTGGGCCACAAACATTTCCATGACGGGTCCAACATGTTCACTTTCATAAAGTGGTTCTCTAAATACTCTGTTTTTCTTTTTACTCTTCTCCAATCTCTTGTTGTAGTAAGCAACATCCGACTCTTGAATCTTTGCAGAATCCAACATCATGATTGCTGCTAGCGAACGCGTAGCGTGAGTAGAGTAAATTTTTCCACGGAATCCATCCTTATACAATTTTGGTATCCTTCCACTATGATCTATGTGGGAATGAGAAAGAATAATACAGTCTATAGTTGCTGGATCAAAAAACCATTTTTGATTGAGCTTCCAAACTTCTTCTGAATTACCTTCTCCTTGAAACAATCCGCAATCAAGAAGAATTCGAAACCCATCTTCTAGGGTAACTAAGTGGCAGCTTCCTGTTACTGTTCTAGCTGCGCCATTAAATTTTACTTGCATCTTTAAAATTAAGGATACAAAGTTACCATTATGAAGACACTAATTGAGACAAATATGCCTAGTATGACCAAAATTATGAGTTAAATTACTCTGCTGGCTTCACATTTGCCCAATTTTCTCCTCTTTCTATTCTTTTGATTTGTGTTGATGTAACTCCAAATCTTTTAGCCAGCATTTTTTTTCTTGTTTTACCATTCAAAAGTGCCTTTTTAATGATGGCTACTTGAGGAGCTGTCAACTTAAAGTATCCGCCACCAGAACTCTTTTTGTATTCAAAGATTTCACCTCTTTTACGGATGTATTCTTTTTGCTCTAGTTCAGTGACCCACTTCAAATTTTCGGCTTTATTGTTTGACCGATTATAATCAATGTGGATAATAAAGCTATTGTTTTCACCTAGACGGTCGACAAAACACTCAGCCACGGCTTTGTGGATATATACACTTTCATAACCGCCATCTAGTTTCAAACTAACTTTCGGGTATCCCCGTTTGGTTAGTGTGCTTTTCATAAGCTTTTTGATACCAGTTGATTTGTGAGAAGAATATAATCTACCGAGATTAGAGATGTAGTAATCCCTTGATTTTGTTTGCTTTTCAAAAGAAAGCTTCCTCAACTCCTCGGAAGGATGAAGATCGATTGTATTTGACATGTTCAATTAGTTAGTTTGGGGTTAATAAACTTCTTGCTTTTACACAAGTATAATTGCTATGTATAATCACTCTATAATGATACCTAAAGTTATAAATTAAAATGACATATGGCAAATCAATGGTATATTTGACTTTACAACAATAAAATTATGTCAGGAAAAGGCGAAATTTCAAGTTCGGAAAAGAACAAAATAGGCTACATAGAGTTTTACCATCCAGCTCATAACTCCCTTCCGGGAAATTTGCTTTCTGAATTAGAAAATGCAATAGATGCGCAGAGTAAGGATCAAAATTTAAGCATAACCGTAATCAAAAGTAGAGGTGACAGAACATTTTGTGCTGGTGCAAGCTTCACAGAACTTGCATCTATTGAAAACATTGAAGATGGAAAGAAATTCTTTATGGGTTTTGCAAATGTAATTAATGCCATACGTCGGTCAAGTAACATTGTAATCATGCTTGTTCAAGGAAAAACGGTTGGTGGAGGCGTTGGTTTGGCATCAGCAGCTGACTACTGTCTAGCCACAAAATATGCAAGTATTCGTCTGAGCGAATTAGCAGTCGGAATCGGACCATTTGTGATTGGCCCTGCAGTGGAAAGAAAGCTTGGAAATTCTGCATTTACTAAAATGTCTCTTACGCCAGATGTTTGGCAAACTGCCGATTGGGCAAAACAACAGGGTATTTACCATGAATGCTTTGACTCAAATGAAGAAATGCAAACATTTTTATCAGGCTTCACAGAGACCCTTTCCTCTTATAATCCAGCTGCCCTTGAAAAACTGAAACGAGTATTTTGGGAAGGAACAGAACACTGGGATGAATTGCTTTCAAAGCGAGCTGCAATAAGTGGTGAGTTGGTCTTAACCAAAGCATCAAAGGATGCGATTAATTCATTTCTTCAGTCATAGCTTGAAAGCAAAAAAAGTAAAGTGCAAATAAGCTTGAAAGAATAATCAATCCCTCTAAAGGTTTCACCACATGAAAAGTAATTTCTGGAAACTGTTTGCTTAGATATTTTTCAGGTATACCTGAACTCCAAAATTCTCTTAAATGATTCGCTACATCATTTTGGGTCGAGTTGACTTCTTTTACTAGTGAACTAAATTCAGCATCACCACTTTCGGCCAGTTTCTTGATAAGCAAGCTGTAGCTGATAGATTTTCCATCCTTAGTTTTTTGACCAAATTGAATCCCAGTTTTTTGGGTAAAACTTGCATTACGTGTACGAATAACCCTCTTTAATTCTTTCGATAATTTTTGTGCAATTTCATCATCAGGATATTCCTTCAAATATTCTGCTATTGCCAAAGATGGCATGTTGATTTTTTGAGGAACGGTAGTCCAAAAACCATCTTCTATTTTTTTCACAATATTAAATTTATCGTCAGAAGGAAAGATGGACAAATAACTAGTCTGAACTAAAGAAGTAAATGATAAAATAAAAATAAAAAAAGGAACAAAAAGGCCCCATTTCATTTTATTCTTCCTGTTACCCCACTCTTTTACAGAAAGAGTTTTAAGCAACAATAGTCCAAAAACAGTTCCTAGAAAATCAGTAATTATATCATTAAAATCAAAATAGTTTGTATTTTCTGGAGTAAGATAAAAGTATTGATATCCTTCATCAAAAAGAGAAATTAAAAAAGCTACAAACAAGACTGCAAAGTAATTTCCTAATAAAGTAAAAAGTAATATTGCTCCAATTGCATATTGCACATAATGCACAATTTCAATATTCGCTACAAATAAAAAGTTATTGACTAGTACAATAAAAAATAAAGTCAGACCAAAATAAAATAACAACATGGTCCTTTCCTTATGCTGCATTATTTTTTTCCAAAAAGTCAAGCCAACTAAAAATAAAATCAGTAGTGAAATGGATAGTATAATTAAATCGTAAGAAGATCTTGTAAAACTTGAAAAGAGTGCACTGATTTGAATTCCAACCCATTCATGTGGTAAAATCACCAACAAAAAATAGACAATGGTAATGATAGCGGTTCTTCGTTTGTTCCCCTTTAACCAACTAATTATTTGATTCATACTTGTTTTGAAAATTCAAGAAACGCCTCAATGAAACGATCCATATCTTTAAAACTGTGATAAATATTTGGACTCACACGATAGGTTGTTCTATTTGCAATTAATGGTCTCACCTTTTTAAGGTGAATATTCTTAGACTCAAAAAATCCAAGAATTTTTGTTGAGGATCCTGGATAATAAAAGCTAGCAATGCCGCCATATTTATTTGGAACAATGGCCTCTGCATTTGGAATTTGATCAATGGCCTTTGTCCAATAATCTGTGAGCTCCATCAATCTTTGATGTTTGGTTTTTGTACCAATTTTTTGATGATATCTTATTGCTGAAAGTATAGCCGCATATAAGGCGTAAGACTTTGTCCCTACTGCTTCAAATTTTTGCATCTTGTCTTGATTGCTTTCATTTAGATTGTAGCTTCCTCTTATCTCTCTTAATAAATTTTTCCTCACATAAAGCACTCCAGTTCCCAAAGGACCTCCTAACCATTTGTGCAGACTAGTGCAATAAAAATCACAATCCCAATCTTTAACTGAATGCTCATAATGACCAATTGAATGCGCTGCATCTACCAATACCTTTGCTCCTACCTCTCTTGCAAGTTTTGATATTTGTTTTACTGGCAACATTTGACCTTCTCGATGTGTCATCGAGGTTATCAAAACCATTTCGGTTTTTGCATTGATCTTTTTGCGATAAGCTTCAATGATATCTTCCTCATCAGCAGGCAAGTTTATCTTTACTTGTCTCAATTTAAAATTTCTCTCCTTTGATAAATTTTTAAGGGTATCAGTGGCATGAGAATAATCATGATCTCCACAAACAACATTTGATTTCTCAGGAAAATTATAGCCAGTTAAAACAAAATTTAATGCCTCAGTTGTGTTTCTAACCAAAGCCAATTCTTCAGCTGAACAATCAATCATTTCTGCAAGATTGATTTTACTCAATTCAAATATCTTTCCCCAATATTTTTCTTGTTCGTAAGGAGGATTGCGATTCATTTCTGAAATAAACTTTAGCACTTGCTTTTCAACATCCAAAGACATCATACCAGCACTTCCATTATTTAGATTCAAAACCTTAGATCTACTATCTGGATATTGCTTCCGTATCCGATTCCAATTTATTTGATTCCCAATATCATTGTCCTGTTTAACTAGGCTGGTAAATCCTACGGCACCTGCAACAAACATTTCTATAAATGACCTTCTTTCCATCAATTTCTAGACTATTGGATTTTTATGATTAAAAGCTATAACTTTACTACACACGAATATCAATAATATTTCCATTTACAAAAGTTAATACGCTGATTAATTACTCTAAAATCGTAATTCATGAAACACTTATTATTATTTATCAACTTCTTATTCCTATCAATTTCACTCTCTGCACAGGGAGAATCTAGACAATTAGACAATTTTAATGAACTCAGAGCAAATGGAGATGTTACAGTTGAGCTAATAGATGGTAAATCAAATTCTGCCATGGTAAGTGTCAGCTCTGGAGATGAGTCTGATGTTTTAACTACGGTAGAAAATGGAATTTTAAGAATCAAATGGAAAAAGAATATTAACAGCAGCAACAGAACTGCCAAAGTGCAAGTATCCCATAGCAGTCTTAATGTTTTAGTAGCCAATGCTGGTGCAAGCATCAGTTCTTCATCAATCATCACAACAAATGATTTTAATGTTGAAGCTAGCAGTGGATCTAGAATAAACATAGATGTTGATTGTAGCTCTCTCCAAGTAGAATCCAATTCAGGAGCAAGCATATCAATTTCTGGAAAGGCAACATCTCAGCAAGTTGAAGTAAACTCAGGAGCATCTTATAAGGCAATGGACTTGATTACAGATACAACAAATATAGAAGCTTCCTCTGGTGCTTCCGCAAAGGTACATGCTGCTAAAAATCTAACTGCAGAAGCTTCGACAGGAGGCAGTATAAAATATGCTGGCAATCCAAGCAACAAAGAAATAGAAGAAAATTTTTACTCAGGCGGAAGTGTGAAGGCTTCTAAATAATAAAATCAGAAATCACTCCTTCTTTAAGTGCATAGGGAGACACCAATATTTCTTGGATGTCATAGGATTGTAATACATGCTGAATCAAAACCATAGCAATTGGAATCAGCACCACCCTCTCTTTTGGAATACCCGGATGAGTAAGACGTTCTTGCTTAGACATAGGCATGACTTCATCATACATGTTTTTAAACTCTGATCCACTAAAACTACCATCAATTGATCGGCCAAGTGAGGTTTCAAGAATTTGTGTCAAAACTTCAAAGCTGCCAGCAGAGCCAATCAAAGCATCTAATTTTTGATCTTTTAGATAGTTAGTCAAGTTTGACAATTTATTCGTCAACCATCTTTGAGTAATTTTAATATCAACTGCTGGTATCGGATCTGACTTTTGAAATTGATTATACAACACAGAAACACCTACTGGAAAAGATTCACTGTAAAGCATTTGTTCACCATCAAAATGTATAAACTCAACACTACCTCCTCCAATATCCATTATTAAAAATTTGCCGTAAGGTGGAGAAAGGTATGCTCTAACTCCTTTGTAAATATACTCTGCCTCTTTTTGTCCATCAATGATGTCTATATCTAGGGAATAATTCTTTTTGATAATATCAATAAATTCTTGACCATTATCAGCGTGCCTAAAAGTTTCCGTGCCCGTCATTTTGTAATCAGACACCTCATGCTTTTTCATGAGTACAGCAAATTCTCCGATTGTTTCAATTCCTTTCTGAAAACTCTCATCATTGATGTGAGAGACCCCATCACGTCCAAGATAGACATACTCTCTTTGCTGATGAATTTTTTCAAATTTTCCAGCAGCTGTCTTTTCAGCAATTAGTATATGAAAGGTATTGGTTCCTAAATCGATTGCAGCATAACGCTGTTTGCTCATGCTTACTATTTGTTTTGGTCAACCTTAGAAAACATAGTCCCAAAAAAGTTTAAGCCATCAGCTGTCATACGATTGGCGTACTTTGGCTTTTCGTTTTCTACAAAAACATAAAATTGACATTTGTCTGATAGATACACATCACATTCTAAAACAATGTCACCATCAATGTGAAACATTTGTCTAGCCATTGGCTTGCAGTCACTCGGAATAAAAGCCATAGGTTCTGTTGCAATATAATTTAAGTTGGCTTGAATGCTTTCTTTAGAATCTTGGCTCATGCTGAATGGAAGATCATGGAAGATATAATCTATGTAAGTACATTTTTCCCAAAGGTTCATAATAGTCTCTTTCGGAATACTTTCAAACGCTACTTGATTTTTATTGTTTTGACTTGCAGGGCTTGATGCTGCATCTGTTTTGTCTGAGTTTTTAGTTTTTGCATTTTCACCTCCACAGGAAATTAGTGTTAGAGAAAAAATAGCAAAAAGGACATATACTGTTTTTCGCATTGTTTGTTTTTTTAAAATCGATAATCTGCTCTCGCAGTCCAATGATAATTTACCCAACCTCTTACCGTTGGATCGTTTGGATTTTGATATATTCTTATAAAGGAATTACTATATCGAACCATTAAGGTCCACTTTTCATTAAATGAATAATGTACACCCAACAAAGCCATTAAATCGAAATTCTTTAAATCATCACTTTCAATTCTCTCATTGTTTAACCTTCTGCCAAGAAGATAAGAATAAGAAAGTCCACCATGTATTCCTACCTTAAAATAATCTCCAGTATTCTGGTACCAATCATTGTAAGTAACATAAACTGGAAAATCAATATAAGTTAAAGTAGTATTCAATCTGTTTCCCCCTGTAGGCACAAATCTTCTTTTAGCAATGCTGCCTTTCTGAGAAAACAACATTTCTAGATTTATATCCATTTTCTCTTGCAAACGGTAGGCTATTTTTAATCCTGCATTTACACCTAGCTTATCAAATCCTGCTAATTGATCTCCAGCAATTTGAGAAGCATTAAAACCCATTGCTAAAGAAAGATCAAATCCTTTTTGTGCAGTTAAGGTACTGACAGCCAAGAAGATAAAAATACAGTTTAATAAAAGCCTCCTTATGTTCATATTTTGTTTTTGCATATATATGGAAAACGATTATATTTGGCCCTAAGTAACAGAACTATGAGCCTAGGTAAGAGCAAAAATACATTAAAAAAACTTGAGTCATTATTTCAAGAATTAAATTATCAAATAAGGTACGAAAGAGGCAATTTTAAATCTGGTTATTGTATCGTCAACGACTCTAGAATGATTGTCATCAATAAGTTTTTCGACACCAAAGCTCGTATTGATACGCTACTCGACATCTTAACTAAAATTGACTACAGTTCTACAGAATTATCGGAGGCAAGTCAAGAGATTCTTCAAAAAGCATTAAAATTGGATATCTTCACTAAAAGTCTAGTGGCTTAGAAGAATCTAATATTTGAAAATAACAATTCTCGGTACTGGTACGTCTCAAGGTGTCCCGCTCGTTGGATGCAAATGTGAGGTATGTACCTCTCCAGATCCAAAAGATAAAAGGCTTCGTGTTTCTGTCTACATACAAACAGATGAAGGAACCAATATCCTTATTGATTGTTCTCCAGATCTTCGTCAGCAGCTTCTAAAAAATAAAATAACTGACATTGATGCAGTCCTTGTAACCCACGAACACAATGATCATATTATTGGCCTAGATGATCTTAGGCCCATCAATTTTATGCAGCGCAAGGAAATGCCCATGTATGCCTTGCCACGAGTCATAAAGGATATACGAGACAGATTCAAGTACATATTTGCAGAAAATCCCTATCCTGGGACACCTCTTATCTCGACAATCCCTATTGAGAAGGATGAGCTAAAAATAGAATCCGTAAAAATTTCCTGTATCAAGTATTTACATGGAATGCTTCCAATTCTTGGATATAAGATTGGGGACTTTGCTTACATAACCGACATTAAAAGCATTACTGAGGAAGAAAAGCAAAAACTTTTAGGCCTCAAAGTATTGATTATCAGTGCCTTAAGACCACAAGAGCATTTTGCACATATGAATTTGGAAGAGGCATTGGCTTTTGTCCAAGAAATTCAACCAAAAACTACTTATTTAACTCATATGGGTCACAATATTGGCACGCATGCCCATTTATTGGATAGCCTTCCGGCAAATGTATTTCCAGCTTTTGACGGACAAGTGCTCACTATTTAGTCTGAAGAGTCCATCTTTTATACCAAAGGTCTTTCACTTCCTAGCTTTCTTACATATCTTTAGCAATGTAGCTAAGACTCATGAAGAAATTTCTACTCATACTAATCTGTACAATGCTGTTGATAGAGCTAAAGGCGCAAAGGTCTTCTATCTCTACGATGCATGCATTGAATCCATATCAGAATGTACAAGCATATGGAGGCTTTGACAGAAGTCTTAGCAGTACATTGATGTATAGATCTCAATGGGCACCTATCAGCTCTAATCCTAGATATCTTCATTTCAACGTTCATCTTCCGGTTTATTTCCTAAATGGAGGAGCAGGAATAATCTTTGAGCAAGAAGATCTGGGTGTAGAATCAAATAGCTCCGCCAAAATTTCCTATAATTTTGTTTATCGAGGCAGTTTTGGTATTCTTTCAGGAGGAGCAAGCTTAGGTTTCACACAAAAAAAGCTGTTTCAAAATGATATAACCACGCCTGATGGGGAGTATGGACCTGGTGTTATCACTCACAATGATCCACTCTTATCAGAAGGAGATGCTATTGGTTCTAGGCTGACTTATGGACTTAGTGCTTTGTGGCAATATGATAAATTGACTGCAGCTTTACAAATTGATGACTTTTTCAAACCAGCTATAAAAATCGGAGATTTAAACTACGATGGCAGAGCTATTTACACCTTAACAGCTGATTATCAGTATGTTTTGACCCAAGAAGTTGGAATCAGGCCATCAGCAATGCTGGTATCAAACCTCAACCAATGGCAGTTTCAATTGTCAGTGCTTTGTAATTATGGCAATATTTTTGGAGGACTTAACCTGCGTGGCTTAAATCAAAATACATTTGAATCACTCGGAGTAATTTCAGGAATCAATTTCAACAACCACTATACAATAGCTTACAGCTATGATTTAGGTCTTTCTTCATTGAAAAACAGCACTGAAGGAAGTCATGAATTAATTTTAAAATATAATCTTAATAAGATTATTAACACTGGCTTACCTCCGAGGATCATCTATAACCCAAGAGACCTGTAAATGCAAGTTTTTTGGTGGTATTTAAAATACATTTTGATAATCAACGTTTATAATACAATCAGATAGTCTGCGCTATAAGATTATATTTCAAATTGTTCGAATTATAATTTTATATTTGCATACATTTGAATTTTAGGCAAATAATTAACTTGGAAAATCGATCTGGAACGATGAAAAGAAACATCATTTCTCTTTTTGGATTCCTATTGTTGGTACTTTTGGTATCATCATGTGGTAGGGACCAATCAGGACAATTAGAAGGAGTATTCGACAGACCTACTTGGAATGGGATCAACCCATACGGTATGGTTTATGTACCCTCAGGAACACTTCACATTGGTCAATCCGACCAAGACATCTTTAATACTTATGCTCAGAAGCCAAAGGCGATTTCCGTCCAAGGATTCTTTATGGATGATACTGAGATCACCAATAATGAGTATAGACAGTTCGTACACTGGGTTAGAGATTCAATTGCTCATACAATCATGGGCGATTTTAAGGAAGACGAATTTGGTAATGAGCAGTTAGACTGGGAGTATGGTCTTGACTATTCATCTGAAGATCTAGACGAAATGTACTATGAAGGCGATATGATGCTGAATGGCAAGAGAGAACTAGACACCAGAGCGTTTGATTACGCTTATCAATGGGTAGACTGGAAAAAAGCTGCACATGACAAGAGTGAATCAGCAAGAGCTTCATTAATTAACAAAGAAGAAATAAACATCTTCCCTGATACATTGGTTTGGATCAGAGATTTTGCTTACTCATACAATGAGCCTTATACCAGAAACTATTTCTGGCACCCGGCTTTTGATGATTATCCAGTAGTAGGTCTTGATTGGAAACAAGCAAAGGCTTTCTGTCACTGGAGAACTAAGCTTTGGAACTCTTTTAGAGGAGAAACAGAGCCAAATACAGAAGAATTTAGATTACCAACAGAATCAGAGTGGGAATACGCTGCTAGAGGAGGTAGAGATATGGCGCCATACCCTTGGGGAGGTTACTATATCAGAAACGCTAAAGGTTGTTTGCTTGCAAACTTCAAGCCTGGCAGAGGAAACTATCCTGAAGATGGAGGTCTATATACAGTGAAAGCTGATGCATACTTTGCAAATGATTACGGTCTTTACAATATGGCTGGTAATGTTGCAGAGTGGACAGAAACAGCCTTCCACCCTAATGCATATGCACATGTTCACGATCTAAACCCAGATCTAAAATATGATGCTAAAGAAGACGACCCAGAATCTTTCAAAAGAAAGGTTATCAGAGGTGGATCTTGGAAAGATGTGCATTACTTCCTTCAGACAGGTACCCGTCACTGGGAATATCAAGACACAACTAAATCATATGTTGGTTTTAGATGTGCACTTACATACTTAGGAAGATCGATCAACGACGACTTTTAGTAAACCCTACAATAAAAGAGGATAATTTAAGGTAAGATTTTATCCTCTTTTATTAACTACATATTTCAGCATCCCAACTACGACTTAGAATCAACTTCTATTATTCTAAAACAGCATTTATAACTTAAAATTATTCTAACAATGAGCGTTCTTAAATCAAAAGGCTTTAAGTACTTTAAAAATCTCGTAATTGGACTAGGGGCATCTGCGGTAATGCTAGGTGCATTAGGAAAAATTAATTCAGAACCTTGGGGAGGTACTATGATAACAGTAGGACTTATTACTGAGGCAATCTTATTCGCATTTCTTGGTCTTATCGGACCAGAGAAAGATTATTACTGGGAAAAATTATACCCGGGACTAGACAAATATGGTTCAAACATAAACCCTCTTACAGAAGGTGATCAAGCAGCAAGCCTAGCTGGCCCAAGAGCTCTTGATCCAGATGTTGTAGAAGGAAGACTCGGAGGTATGTTAGACGAACTTCAAATCATGTCAAAAAGCTTAGGTTCATTAAAGGCATTACAGGAAGTTGATTTCCAGAAAACTGGAGAGCAAATTTCTGCTATGGGTAATTTCTACTCAAAAATGAATGATGCAATGTCTTCACTAAACGAAACAGTGGAGGATACTAAATTGTACCAAGAGAACTTATCTTCTCTTAACAGAAATCTTTCTGGTTTGAACTCTGTGTACGGAAACGTACTAAGCGCATTCAAAGCACCTGTACAATAAGCATCAAACGTTTAATTAACTTTTAAAAATTAAAAAATGTCTATACCTAAGGAACCCAGGCAGTTGATGATCAACATCATGTATTTGGTATTGACTGCCCTATTGGCCCTGAATGTCTCTGCCGAGATTTTCAATGCCTTTAAAATGGTAGATAAAGGATTGATAAAATCCAATACAGCCTTGGACCAAGGAAATAGTGCGCTTCCTGCGGCTATTAGAGATGGTGCAAAGAAAAAAGCTTCACTTCAACAATACGCTGACCTGATCGAACCAGGACAACAATTGTCAAGTGAAATGAATGATTACTTGGCTGGAATCATCGAAACACTAAAAACTGAATCAGGAGGATACGTTCCTGACCCAGAAACTGGAAACCCAACTGACGAACTAATTGGTAAGAAAAATTTTGATGTTACCACTAGATTATTAGTAAACGGTCCAGATAAAATTGTTGACTCTGAAGATGTTGAAGACAGTGAAGGAGCTGTATTAAAAAACAAATTGCTTGCATACAAAAAAGCAATCTTGGATTTAGTTCCAGCTGAGGATCAAGAAGGATTTGCAAGATCAATTGCAGTAAATATTGATGATGATCTTTGGAGAAAGAAAGGAAAGAAAAGCTGGCAAGAATTTACTTTCAGCCACATGCCAGTACAGGCAGTTCTTCCTATCTTTTCAAAATTTCAAAATGATGTAAAAACTACGGAAGCTGCATTCCTTAACTACCTAGCAGGTAAGGTAGGAACAACTACTGATGTTGTCATTGACAAATACGCAGTAGTATCAGCTCCAGATAAGTCATACATTATTAAAGGCGAGAAATACAAAGCAGAAATCTTTTTGTCAGCTGCAGCTTCTGCCGATTCAAAAACTGGTATCTCAGTTTCTGTAAACGGCAAAAAGCTACCTACTAACAAAGAAGGAATTGCTGTATTCGAAACTACACCAGGATCTGTTGGTGTAAAGAAATATACTGCCAACGCTTCACTAACCAACCCAGTAACTGGTGAGGTAAAAAGCTTCAAGAAAGAATTTTCTTACGAAGTAGGTGAAAGATCAGTAGCTGTTTCTCCTCTAGCGATGAATGTATTCTACATTGGTGTAGATAACCCAGTTTCTGTAACTGCAGCAGGTGTACCTTCTGATAAGATTAAGGTAAGCATGGGCGGTTCAGGCGGCGGATCCATTAAAAGAGGTGGAGGAAATTACATTGTAAATGTAACACAACCTACTTCAGCTGGTCAATTTGCGAAAGTGAATGTTTCTGCTCCAGGTCTTAATGAATCAAGAGACTTTAGAGTAAAAAGAATTCCAGATCCAGTGCCGAAATTATCTAAGTCAAGAGGTGGAGGAATGTCAAGTGGTGAATTTAAAGTTCAACCAGGTGTATTCCCTATCCTAGAAAACTTTGACTTTGATGCAAAATGTAATATTGTTGGTTTCAGATTGGTAAGAGTACCGAAAAGACAAGACCCACAGGTCGCTATCAATAAAGGTGGTAAATATACCTCTGAAACAAAATCACTAGTTTCAAAAGCGAAAGCTACTGATACATACTTCTTCGAGGAAATCAAATGTAAGTGTCCAGGTGACCCTGCAGCGAGAGACTTAGGTGGTATGGTATTTAAAATTAGATAAACACTTAATCCAAAGATCATGAAATTAAAAATTCTTTTCTCGATGATGTTTTGCTTTGCAACATTGTTTGTATTTGGGCAAGAAGATGACCTACTCTTAAATAGAGTTGAAAGTAGTACTCCTCTTGAAGACACATACATTGATGGAATTGTGAAGAAGACACTCACAGAAGATGCAATGATATTAGACTATGAGCCACTAAGAGAGGCTGATATAGCATGGGAAAAAAGAATCTGGCGTATTATCGATACCAGA
>CALHKJ010000448.1 GCA_938033975.1 uncultured Saprospiraceae bacterium
CTCGTTGGGATGAATTAGAATCTATATACGTTGTCAAAAAAGGTGATTTTTATCATTATAGAACAGGCTATTTTACCAACTATCAAGCAGCTCAAAATGCCATTCCCAACTTAAATATGCTTGGATTCAATAATTTAACCATAGTTGAGGTACCACCTAAAAAATAACAAAGCATTCTATTCTCATTCTTTTGTTATTAAATAGCTTATTTTTGTAATATCAATTCTAAATAATCAAAAAGATTACTTTTCCGTTAGATAAATGGATTTGATTCCAACAATGATATGAAAAAAGAAATTAGACTAGGAATACTAGCAATTGCTACAATTGCAGTTTCAATTTGGGGGTATAAATATTTGAAAGGAAAAAATGTTTTTAGCAATGTCAAGATCATCAAAGTAAAGTTTGATGAGGTGGCAAGCCTTGAAGTAGCCTCGCCAGTTGCTGTAAAAGGATTTAAAGTCGGTTCTGTTTTAGACTTTGATATAGACCGAGAAAATGTCAATAACATTGTAGTAACATTTGACATAGAAGGTGATATACCTTTACCGAAAAATACAATTGCTGTACTGAAAAGTGCCGGAGTTATGGGAGGACGATATATCGAACTTGAATTCTCAAATCTATGTGATGGTTCCAACTGCCTTGAAGATGGCGATTTTATCACAGGTCAGACTTCTGGTATGTTATCTAGTTTTGTATCTGAAAGCGAACTTGATGGCTACGTTTCCAAATTAGGAACTAGCATGGATACTATCGTTGACCGATTAAGTAATATGGATGATGACAATCCTCTCAATGTTACTGTTCGAAACTTAGAAGAGGCAATGGTCAATATGAACAAAATTACTATCAAGATAAATTCAATGCTTGGTGCAACTACCCAAAACGTATCTAGGACAATGGAAAACTTAGATAGAATCAGTAAGAATCTTGCAGACAATAATGATATGATCAATCAAGTCTTAAGCAATTTAGCGGGCATTACCAATGAGATTAAGAATTCTGAAATTTCAGGAACAATCGCTTCCGCAAATGGAGCCATTTCTAATACCGACAAAACAATTCAAGAATTGAAGATACTAATAGAAAATACTCAATCCACTGTTGATGGGTTGACAACTGTAGTTTCAAAGCTTGGTGATGGTGGAGGATCTATTGCCAAGTTACTCAATGATGGCGAGCTTTATGACAATCTTGCGAGCACAACTAAAAACCTAGACTTCTTTCTTCAAGACATTCGCTTGAATCCTGATAGGTATGTAAAAGTATCTGTATTTGGAAAAAAGAATAAATCTGGATATGTTTTACCAGAAGATGATCCAGCTAATCAGAACTAATATTATGCAGCCTTTCTAACGTAAAGTCTTCTATATTTTTTAATGTCTTTGAAAGAAACCATCTTTTTCTTGTCTTCATCCCAGAGCTTATTTCTAGATAGCTTCAAGCTTTTGAAAAATGTTATCTCTGTAACATACTTATTCAAAATTGGATTTTCCTTATAACACTTCGGTAGATTATAATTAGGTATCAAACTACTTAGGTGATGAATATGGTGATATCCAATATTACCAGTCAACCAATGCCATACTCTTGGCAACTTGTAGTATGAACTTCCTTTTATTGAGGCAATTAAAAAGTCCCACTTCCCTTTCCATTCTTTATATGATTCTTCATGCTGATGTTGAACATAGAAAAACCAAAAAGCTATAATTCCAAAGAAGAAAATTAAAGACATTTGTATCAACAAAAACTTCTGCCATCCAATGAGAATTGCAAGTAGAGCGTATACACCTACAATCATTAGATTATTAAGAATCTGATATAAGGTTACTTTTTTATTCTTTGCAAACTCCTTATTGTATCTGTTAGTAACAAGCATATAGTAAACAGGTGCGATTACAAATAAGACAAAAGGGTTTCTCCATATACGATAAGCCATTCTTTTAAAACGGGGTTTTGATAGATATTCTTTCACAGTTAGTGTTGGGATATCTCCCACATCTCTTACCTCCAATTGTCCATTATGTCCGTGGTGATAGTTGTGTACCCTCGCCCAATATCTATATGGGATTGCACAGAACAAACTACAAATTGAGCCAACGAAATTGTTTAATCTTTTAGAATTAAAAAATGATTGGTGCCCGCAATCATGTTGAATGACAAATATTCTAACTAAGAAGAATGCATTGATTATTAATAGTGGAATAGAAATAAACAAGGACCAATCCAAGCTAAAGTATGTTAATACCCAAAGCCCTATGTAGGGCCCAAAAGTATTAATGAGTTGGATAGTTGCTTTTTTTGCATCCGCAATTTGGTATTTCTCAACTATGCTCTTCCAATTTTTTAAAGACTCCTTTATCTGCTTATCAGTGTAAACGCTCATACTATTAACCTGCTTTTTACACAAAATACGGAATATTAAACAAAAAAAAAGAGGAAGTGTTAAGCTTCCTCTTTTTGTATTTGAATTAATAATTTTCTAATTATTCTTCCACTTCAAGCTCTTCTTCCTCAACTTCTTCAATTTCCTTAGGAGTTACAATCATTCCATTGAATTCTTTAAATCCTGTACCCGCTGGTATGTTTTTACCAGAAATTACATTCTCCTTTAATCCTTGTAAGAAGTCCTTCTTAGCAGCTATTGCAGCAGTACTTAATACCTTCGTTGTTTCCTGAAATGATGCAGCTGAAATCCAACTGTTTGTTCCTAATGAAGACCTCGTAATACCTTGCAATAAAGGTCTTGAAGTAGCTGGTACTGCATTTCTATAAGAAACAATCTTCTTATCATTTCGCTTCAAATAAGAATTCTCTTCTCTGATCTGTCTTAGCTCTACCAATTGACCTTTTCTAAGTTTAGAAGACTCCCCTTCATCAGTAATGATATACTTATCATAGATGTAATCATTTTGATTAAGGAATTCAATCTTACCTATTGGTTCCCCTTCTAAGAAAATAGTATCTCCAGCATCCTCAATTTGTACTCTTCTCATCATCTGTCTAACGATAACTTCAATATGCTTATCGTTAATACCGATACCCTGAGATCTATATACTTCTTGAATTCCGTTTACAAGATACTTTTGAACTGCAAATGGTCCTGAAATTGTTAAGATGTCAAACGGAGAGATCGATCCATCAGAAAGTTGTGTTCCAGCTTTTACGAAATCACCTTCTTGAACCAAGATCAATTTAGACTTACCAATTAAGTATTTATGCTTTTGACTAGTCTTTTGATCTTCAACAAAAACTTCTTGGTTACCTCTCTTAATCTTACCAAATGAAACTATACCGTCAATGGCAGATATAACCGCTGGATTAGATGGGTTTCTTGCTTCAAATAATTCTGTTACTCTTGGAAGACCACCGGTAATATCTGTAAGCTTTCCTAGTTTTCTTGGAATCTTTGCAATCCTTTCACCAGCTACAACTGAACCTCCATTTTCAACTGTCACATATGCTCCTACCGGTAAGTTGTATGATTTAACTTCGTTACCTTTTTTATCCAAGATCTTAATTCCAGGAATTACTTTCTTGTTTTTCGTTTCAGTAACAACGATATCTACATTACCAGTTTGTTCGTCAATCTCCTTTCTAAAAGTATCACCTTCAACTAGATCACTGAATTCAACAATACCACCATACTCTGAAATAATCGCTGAGTTAAATGGATCCCATTGAGAAATCACATCTCCTTTTTTCACTACCTGTCCTTCTGTTACCATTAGGTCAGAAGCATAAGTTATGTGCGTTGAAGAGTAAACCTTCTTTGTTTCAGGATCTACAATTTTGATTTCTCCAGATCTTGAAAGTACAACTGTTGCTTTTTTACTGCCGTCTTTGTATTCAATAGTTTTGATCGCATCAAACTCAATAACTCCATCAAACTTTGAAACGAATTCTGACTCTGATTGACTTACTGATGCAATACCCCCAACGTGGAAGGTTCTCAATGTCAACTGTGTACCCGGCTCACCAATACTCTGTGCTGCAACGATACCAACTGCATCTCCATTTTCTGCAATTCTATTT
>CALHKJ010000449.1 GCA_938033975.1 uncultured Saprospiraceae bacterium
GAATTAGAAAGGATGAATCAAATGACAAGGCAATAAACATGTGGGTAGTGGCTGATAACTTGCGTAAAGGAGCAGCAACAAACGCTATTCAAATTGCACAATATGTAAAAGAAAATTTTTTAGTTACAAGACACCATTGAAAACTGATGCCTTAGGCATCTTTTAAACAGGAGAAATTTCTCCATGAGTACTAATCAAAAATTACCGTAAGATGAAAAAGAAAATTGTTATCTGGGCAAACGATGAAAACGATAAAAAGATTCTCGTTGGCTTAGAACTGAAAGCACAAGAAAACAAAATTGCATTACACACTTTTCCAGAAGAAATTGCTACAGAATTATTTTACAATGAAATGATGGAGAATTGGAGAAATGATAAAGAAATCACTTTTCCAGAAGGACATACTACTGTTGAGAGAGAGCTAAATGTTACTGAGGCCTTGTTGCCTGAAAATATCAAAGTAACTCGTTCGGATATAATTAACAGAGCGGCAACAGAATGGCAATTTATTGTTCTATCTACCAAGCTGTACGAAATGTACAAATCAGAATTGGCAGAGAAAACGGAAAAGGTAAAGGAGTTAACTCATTTTGACAATTCTGTTTGGGCAGAGATGAAAGAATTCTGGAACAAAGTGCAAGGACAAGTTTTTGATAACAATCTTCTTAGAGATCATGCCAACCAATTGAAGGAAGGCACGAACACCATCTTTGAAAAATTAAAGAAATTGAGATTGGCTCTTGATAAAGAGTTTGATGAAATTTCGAAAAGAAATAAAGGAGTCTTCAACGAAAAATTGGTAGCTATTGATGAAAAGATCAATAAAGGTCTAGGACTTAAACCAATTTTTGAAGAGCTAAAACAATTACAAGCTGATTATAAGGATACAAAGTTCAATAGAAAAGATAGAACTGATATTTGGAACAGAATTGACAAAGCATTTAAGAAAGTTAAAGCTCAAAAGCCAGGTGGAGGCAATAATGCAAAATCAGGTGGAAACAATAATCCATTGCAAAGAGTCCAAAGAAGATATGATGGATTAATGTCTGCATTGGGTAAAATGCAGCATTCAATCAATAGAGATCAGAAAGATATTGATTATGAAACCAGAAAAATCAATACTACTGATGGTCAGCTTGAGCAGCAGATTAGACAAGCAAAACTGAAAATGATTCAAGAAAGAATCAATTCGAAAAAAGTGAAGCTTGATGATATGTTGAAAACGAAAGCTGAGCTTGAAGGGAAGTTGGAAAAAGAGAAAAAGAAAGAAGAGGTCAACAAGGCAAAGCAAGCAGCCAAAGCTAAAATTGCTACAAAGATAGAAGCTCAGAATGCGGCTCTTTCTGCTGAAGATCAATCTAAACTTGCAAAAGCTGCTGAAGACATTGCAGGAAAAAAGAAAGCTCCAGCTGAAACAGTAGCTGAAGCACCAAAAGCTGAAGCGCCTAAAGCCGAAGCGAAGCAAGAAGAAGTGAAAGCTCCGGTAGTAGATGAAAAGACAGAGTTGAAAGAAGCGGTAGCGGATGCAAAAGAGGCAGCTAAGGAAGTTGCTGAGGATGCAAAAGACATTGCTAGTGATGATGTTGTTGAAGAATCTTCTACTGGTATAGGAGTAGCTGCTGGATTAGCAGGTGCTGTTGGTGGACTGATTGCTTCTGCAAAAGATATGGTTGAAGATGCCATGGATTCTGTCGCTGCAGTAACTGAAGTTGCGAAAGATGAGATCAAAGAAGCAATGACTGGTGAAGAAGTGAATAAAACGGAAGATCAGGACATCGTACCATCCGCAACTGAAAAGAGAGGAGAGAAAGTAAATGAGTTACTAGGGTCCAACGAGGCAACTCCAGAGGTGAAAACTGAGGAGGAAGGAATAAGCGGTGGCTTGTTAGGAGCTGCTGCTGGATTACTTGGAGGAGCAGTGGCAACAGCCAAGAGCCTTGCAAGTGAAGCAAAGGAGAAAATTGAAGATCTTGGTGATGCAGTAGAAGATAAGGTAGAAGAGGTAATGGATGGTGATTCAAAAGCAGAAGATGAATCTAAGGTAAAGGCAGAAGGAGAGACCAAAGAAGGAATTGGTGGTGGCATCTTGGGTGCGGCTGCAGGACTTCTAGGAGGAGCTATTGCAAAGTTAGAAGATATCGGAGATGCAGTTGAAGACAAGATTGATTCGATAGTCGATACTGCAAAAGACGCAGCTGGCGAAGAAGAATAGAAACGATTTTAACCAACTATAGAATCCTGATTCAATTTATTGAGTCAGGATTTTTTTTTGCCCATAAACCGTACACCAATTTTTAAAGGAAAATCCAAAACTTGATTGATGTTTCCATATTCTTTATAAGCCGGACTGTGTGTATATCTAATTCCAAGACCTAAGGTCAAATTTCTTCTTTTGTTTTTTGCAAAGATAAACTCAGGCATATAAGAAATAGAGTAAACGAATAGAGGATTTTCTCTGAATAAAGCCAGACCAATGCCTGGTGAAATGACTCCATCTAAATTCCATTTATCTTTTGAGATATGAGTTAAAACATATCCAAGATTGATTGATACTTGGTTGCCCCAATCAATTGAGCGGTATTCAAGTCCAGCTCTAAGTGCCGCATTTTTATATGGTCTTTCATAAAGTAATTCAATGGCTGCTCCATCATAGAAGTAACTTGTCTGAGCATTGTTCCATAGTCCAAAAAATCCTTTTGTATTAAATTCTAAATGCTGACCAAAAAGATTGAATCCTGCAATGGCAAATAAGAGGCTTATTATTAAATTTTTTTTGAAGTCCATTTTTAAAGCTCGTTACAATCCATGAATTTTTTCAGAACATTGAAAGTTAATTCCTGCTGTTCGATGCTACTTATTGTTGCTGAACCATCTCCTTCTTGATTTCCGTAACTTCCGAATTGAGCATGATTACCACCTTCGATTTGATAAAATACAGTCATACCAGATGTTCCTTCTTCAGGGATATCAATGGGAGCGTTAATTCTCAAAGGGTCAGGTAGATTATCATTGTTGTTAGAGAATTCCTCCATATCCAGTAAAGCATCTTCTGAGGCAGTTATAGAGATGATTGGAATGGAACTGTCTCTCAGATCTTCAATTGAGTAAGCTGCTAAGATAAAGAGGCCAACAAAAGAATCTGGATTATTGAATACATCAATACAAGAGGTCACTCCGCCTAAAGAATGACCCCCTACAACCCATCGATTGACATCTGTCATATCATTAATTATTGAAGAAGCTTTTGATGTATTTAGAATGGCAAGATTTGAAGTTACTTTTGCAATTAGAACCATCCGATTTTCAATTAATGCAAAATCTTCAAAGGCTGTAATATATGCATGTGGATCAACAAGCCCTCCAGGATTAAACACAATTCCGGCCTTACGATTATCTGTGTTGGCAGTTGTCAACGAGATGTAATCTGCATTTTCTTCGATCACCAACCCGGGTGTAGTAGGTAGTTCTTCTGGTAGGTAACTACATGAAGTGAAATAAAATATTGGAAGGATAAATATTAACAGGGAGAGTTTTTTCATGTGTAACACATAATGATCTATAATCAATAAAGATTTAATAAAGTCAATGTAAGGAAAAGCTTGAAATTCTATTGTGTACTTTTTAGAATAAATTGTAAGCTAAAAGTGCAGCTCCATAGGCAAGGACAAGCATTCCAAAAAATTGATAGATTGCATACTTCCACTTGCCTGTTTCTTTTCTTACAATTGCTAGAGTACTCATACATTGCATGGCAAAGACATAAAACAAGAGCAAGGAAATTGACGTTGCCATGTTATATCTTTTCTCTCCTGTTTTCAAGTTGGTCTCATTTCTGAGACGTTCGATAATCGAAGATTCGTCTTCAGAACCTATACTATAGATGGTACTTAAAGTTCCCACAAAAACTTCTCGCGCAGCGAAGGAGGTAATCAAAGCTATTCCAATTTTCCAATCGTAACCCAATGGTTGGATTGCAGGTTCGATAAGTTTGCCTAGATAACCAGCGTACGAATACTCCAAGGCAAAGGATTCTTTGTTTGCTACTTCCTGACCATCCGGAGCATTTGTTGTGTAAAGCTCATATTGTTCATCAATGAAACTTTCCTTTTTTGGACTAAAGCTTGCAAGTAACCATAATACAATGGAAATAAGAAAAATGATCTTACCTGCGGATACGACAAAAGACTTGGTTTTAGAATAAGCGTTGTAGAATACATTTTTCCAATTTGGCATTCTGTACATTGGCAGATCCAAGGTCCATGTCGATGCAGAAATAAAGGTGCTGCGCTTGTTGATAAACCAAGCAACAACTAAGGTTGCTACAACTCCCAACAAATATAAAAAGAAAAGCATGAGACCTTTTGCATTGATAAAGCTATCTCCATTTTCTGGAAACATGACAGCAATCAAGATTGTATATACGGGAAGCCTTGCACTACAGGTCATCAAAGGTGATGCAAGAATTACAGCCATTCTTTCTCGATTGTCTTCAATCATTCTGGTACTCATGATCGCTGGGATTGCACAAGCCCAAGAAGACATCAGTGGT
>CALHKJ010000450.1 GCA_938033975.1 uncultured Saprospiraceae bacterium
GTCCATGTCCTTTCAATTGTATAATTGCAATCATCATTTGGATTGTCTATAACATCATTTGAGCTTATAGTTATCATAGTACAGCTCGACATAGAAGCTGATACAGTAGGTTCAGTGGTTGGTATATTATCCGAATCTTCACAATCTACATTTACCTGTGCTGGAGGCCAAGTAATATCTGCTAAAGTCAAAGAATTGGCATCTCCTTCAATTGTAATTATTTGACTACAAGTTAATACTTGCCCATTAGCAGCAATAACTTCATTACCTAAAATATCAATTAAGGTAAAAGTTCTAGTTATGGTACCTGTTCCGCAAGCTTCTAAATCAAAGTTTGAACTTTCTGTTACGCTATGACTCAAAGGACAATTATCGTCTAAGAAGGCCAAATCAACACTTCCAAAAACACTGAGATCAGAGGTATCTTCATCACAGTCTATGCTCATATCTGCAGGACAAAATCCAGGAAGAATTACAGGGATATTATTGTCAATTACATTTACAGTCACAGAACAACATTCTTCATCTATTCCATTACTTACCGTTAATTTTACAGTATTAGCTCCTACATTATTACATGCAAAAGCAGTAATATCTAATGAAAGAGATAGTGTTCCTTCACAACCAATTGTACTTCCATTATCAATATCATCTACTGTCAAGAATCCATTTCCTTCATCGTCAAGAATCAGATCAAATGATTCAACCGTGTTACAAACTATTTCTTGTGGTATGACAGTATATTCACATTGGCAAGTCGCTTCATTGTATTCATCTAATGTAGTACAATCATTGTCATCACAATTTGGTGGAGTGATATCAACATTCATACATGTACATGTAGTGGTATTGAAAGAATCTAAGGTTGTACAATCATTGTCATCACAATCTGGGATGGTAATTGGATCATTAACACAATTACATGTAGTCACATCGTAAAAGTCCATAGTTGTGCAATCATTATCATCACAGTCTGGAACTTCCACCATTGTGTTGACACATTCACAAGTTTCTACATCATAAAAATCTTCAGTATTGCAATTATTGTCATTACAATCAGGCACTTGACTTATCGTATTTATACACTCACAATTTGCAGCGTCATATATATCATCAGTATTACAGTCACCATCATCACAATCAGGTGGTGGGATTACTGTATGAACACAATTACAATTTACTGAATCATAACTATCTTCAGTATTACAGTTATTATCATCACAATCAGGTGGTGAAATTAAAGTATTTACACATTCACATGTAGTTACATCATATAGATCTTCAGTGTTACAATCATTATCATCACAATCAGGAATATCAATCACTACATTTTCACAAAGGCATGTTTCTGAATTGTAAGTATCGATTGTATTGCAGTTATTATCATCACAATCTGGAGCTGGAATCACTTCATGTACGCAAATACAATTCACTGTATCATAAAAATCGTGAGTGTTACAATCATTGTCATCGCAATTATCTATCTCAATAGACATATGAATACAATCACAAGTCTCTGGATCATAAGTATCTATAGTACTACAGTCATTGTCATTACAATCAGGTAATACTATTGCCTGATATTCGCATTGACAGGTACTTGCATTATATGTATCGATTGTTTCGCAATTATTGTCATCACAATCGACTGGTGGATTTACTACATTTACACATTCACATGTTAGGACATCATATAGATCTGTTGTAGCACAATTATTATCATCACAATCTGGTGCTGGAATAACTGTATATACACAATTACAATTTTCTGCATCGTAGGTATCAATTGTATTACAATCATTGTCATCACAGATGAGTGGTGAGATAGCTACATGAGTACAGTTACAAGTAAGTGGATCATAGATATCATCTGTACTACAATCATTGTCATCACAATTAGGCGTAATATCAATGTGAATACAGTCACAAGTTTGTGGATCGAAAGTATCCAAGGTATTGCAATTACCATCATCACAAGTTCCACTACTACCAACTATGATACTAATGATGTTGGTTTCTCCAATGTAGTATTCACATCCTGCACTTCTTGCACATCTTCTATAGTAAGTAGTTTGTGAAACAATTCCAGGGTCATAAGATGGACCTGTAGCACCAGGGATAGTAGTCCAAGGAGAACCTGCGCCACCCCCACTAAAGACATTTGTGTGAGATTGAATCCAAATATATTCTATATCTCCACATCCTCCTGATGGTAGGTTTATACTAGTTATTGGATCAGCATCAAAAGGACCACAGCTTTCTTGGTTGCCTCCAATGTTACCAGGGAAGGTTACATTGTTACATACTGGTGTATACTCACATTCACAAGTTTCTGGATTGAAGCTATCTGCTGTTCCACAATTTTGATCGTCACAACTTGGGTTACTGATAACTGTATATTCACATTCACAAGTATTTGGATTAAAGTAATCTTGAGTTGTACAATTCCAATCATTACAATTTTGAACCTCTCCTACTGTGATGCAGATTATATTTGACTCTCCTGGAAACTCAGTACAAGTCTCTGTTCTTGCACATCTCAAATAGCACATTGTTCCAGATGCTTGAAATGGCGGATCATAGGTAATTCCATTTGCATTAGGAATAATTGACCAATAAGAGTTTGGATATCCGTAATAAGGTACATTGACTGGACTCTGCAACCACATATATTCAATTTCACCACATCCTCCGATGGCTGGTTCTAAACTTGCTATTGGTGCAGGATTAAAAGGACCACAATTTCCTTGATCATAACCAATCCAACCTCCATTTGTCACATTTGTGCAAATATCTATGTATTCACATTCACAAGTAGAATAATTAAATACATCTTCAGTTGCACAATTGTAATCATTGCAAGGAACATCTACAATTGGTTCGTTTACACAGTTACAAGTATATGGATCAAAATAGTCATTGGTATAACAAAGACCATCATCACATATTTGCGGATTAATTGGGATGAATATGCATTCGCAAGTATTATCATCGTAAATATCAATTGTGGTACAATCATTATCGTTACAAACTGGGATCGGAATAGGATCACAATTGCAGGTACTTGGATTATATATTTCACATTCTGGGTCACAGGAAGGTTGATCTACCCCAGTCCCGGTGCACGGCACACAAATTTCTAGTGAGCATGCATCTAATATTATTACATCATTAGTGGTACAAGGATTATTATCATTACAAGCTTGATTGATAAATATCGAACAACTTTCAACTGGTGTTCCCATGCAAGGAGCACATATATCTCCCGAGCAGGCATCAAGTGATTGCATATCATTTTCTGTACATGGATTGTTGTCATTACAAGGAATCATATTGATAACAAAGCAATCATCGGCAGTACCTGAACCTGTACAAGGTGCGCAAATCGCACCGGTACAAGCGTCTACTAATTGTATATCATATATTGTACATGGATTAAAATCATTACAGGCTACTGCAATTGTAGATCCACAGGCTGCGGGCACTGTTGGTGGCACCAATGTTATATTGGGCACAGCTATCTGGCAAGGCGTTGGCACGGCATCACAACTGATTGGGCATACCATATCTTGTGAAGCAACAACCAATGACAAATTACTCAGGTTGAGGGTTTCACCACAGATATAAGTCAGAGGTCCAAAAACTACAATCTGTGCTCCCGTTCCATCTACTGTTAAACTTTGAGGAACCAAGTTAGCACTGCACATGGATACATCACATGCATTTGTACCGTTAGTTAAATTACCAAAAAGCCCTAAGATGTTTGCACCTTCTGTTTGGTTAATAATACTTAGGTTAATATTCATTGTAACAGCTTCGCCAGCTACACATGGAGCACAATAAGGTGTATCTCCTTCTAAGTAGGCGTCTAATATCAGAATACCTGGATCATCACAAGTTGCTAATGTAGGCATACACTGTGAAAGATCGACTTGGTTTATTGGGCTTGCTTGTACTGGGCAAGTTTGTGAAATCGCTTGATTGCTAACAGAAGCTAACAAACAAAACGAAGCCATAAGAACAATATGCTTCAAGTTGCAGTTTTTTGTAAAAAAATTCATACTCACAGGTTTTTCACCAAATAGTTAGTTGGTACTCAGCAATACGCCAAGTACAAATAGAAATTGATCTATCTAAATAAAACCTATTTTCTTACTTAATCTATTGAGACATAAATGGAGGTAAATATCACACGTAGTGCGATGTTCAGATTTCCGTCCTTTGAATAGTTCAGTAAGGATTACCCTAATGAAACAGCATTATCCCTTAAAAAGCTGCCTTAGGCATCCCAAACTCTGCTCAAGGTAAAAGATTTGCCTACTAGCAGCCATTTTTACATTGGCAGATTTATTAAATTAACCTTAATGTTAAGGAAAATGAAAATGCACATCTTAGGATATTTATTTTTTGGTGTTAAGGCCCGCTGAAATGTCAATAGAATGTTCTTTTGCAGATCTGAATCCGATTAAGTTATTATCTGGATCTCTAAATTTTGCAATGGTGCCCCAGTCAAATTCAGCATATGAATAATTAATATTATTCAGATCTAAAATTTTGCAGGCTTCTCTTACATTATCAACGTTGAATCTAATGCAGCTTCTGTCTATAAAGTTTTCTTCAGGGCTTTTGAGATCCGTCATATCATCGACTTCTACCATTAAATAACTGCCGTAAAAATCGAAACAACAGAGGTCCTTTTTTACATATAGAACCTCTAAACCCAAAAGGTCTCTGTAGAATTCAACACATTTTTCAAAATTGATGGTATATAATATAAACCCTGTCTTTGATATATTCATTTCGACATTTTTAGATTAAAGCATAGTATTTGCATATACTATTTAACATTTGCGGAAGCGAAAAGATATCTTCCGATTATCATTATGTAACTATAGCAAAGGCTAGTACGTATCTAACACAAAAGAAGCAAAATCCCAATTCATCAAAAAATATGGTGCTTTTATCGATAATTAGGGTGATAAAGAGGATTTTAGGCTATATTTCTATTAAATATTAAATACAATAAATTAAAAACATGAAAATTTTGAAATCCCTACTTCTTACCGCTTTTATTTTTTCTCTTGGAAGTGTTTCGCATGCACAATCCGTAGATGAAATTATAGATGGTTATTATGAATTGATTGGAGGAAAAGATGCATGGAAAAAGCTTGAAGGCATCAGATATGAAGCGAAAGTAAATCAAGGAGGAATGGAAATCCCTCTAGAGATGGTACAAACTAAAAGCGGCATCTCTTACTCAAAGGCGAGTTTCCAAGGAATGAGTTTCATGCAAGGTGTATATGATGGAGAAACTTTGTGGAATACAAATTTCCAAACTATGAAACCTGAGAAAGTAACTTCTGAGGATCTGGAAAACCACAAACTTACTTTAAATGATTTTCCTGATGCTTTGATTAACTATAAGGAGAATGAGTATACCGCAGAATATGTTGCTACAGAAACTTTCGATGGTACTGATGCATACAAAATCAAATTGGTGAAAGAGCAAATTACCGTTGATGGAGAAAAGCAAGACGATGTTGAGTTTTACTTTTTTGAAGTAGATTCTGGCGCACTAATTGGCCAACAACAAGAGATTACTTCTGGACCTATGGCAGGTGTAGTATCTGAAACAAAATTTAGTGACTATGAAGAATACGATGGTCTGTATTTTCCAATGACAATTACGCAAGGTGTGAAAGATGGACAATCATCTTCAATTGTGATTGAATCCGTTGAACTAAATCCAGAGTTTGATCAGTCTATTTTGAAATTTCCTGAAGTTGCAGAAGAAAAGGTAGATGATGTGAAAGAAGAAATGAAGAAAGATGGGATGAAAAAACCTGAAGATAAAAAATAAAATATTCAACATTGCTCCCTGGTATTGGCCAGGGAGCCAATTCCTAAATTAAAAACAAGATGAATAAATTTTCAATCGCAATAATACTATCAGTATTATTAGCCTGTCAAACTAATGCTCAAGATGTAATGCTCAAAGGCAAAGAAATGTTTGGTGATATGACTGCCAGACAAATTGGCCCAGCCTTAATGAGTGGAAGAATATCAGACCTTGAAGGTCATCCTAGCAATCCAAGAATTGTCTATGCTGGAACAGCAGGAGGAGGAGTTTGGAAATCAACTAATGGAGGCGCTAGTTTTAGTTCAATCTTTGATGATTACATACAATCGATTGGAGTCGTTTCCGTAGATCCGCATGATCCTGATAATACTGTATATGTTGGAACTGGAGAAACTTGGACAAGAAACAGTGTAAGTATCGGAGACGGGATTTACAGAACCAAAGATGGTGGACAGACTTGGAAAAAGTTACCTTTTGAGGGTTCAGAAAGAGTTTCAAATATTATTATTCACCCAGATAATCCAGAAGTAATCTATGTAGGAGAACTAGGAGCATTGTGGGGAGATAGCGAAACTAGAGGAGTATACAAGTCATCCGACGGAGGTCAGACTTGGGAAAATTTATTATATATAGATCAAAAAACTGGCTGCTCTGAATTGGCCATCGATCCAAATAACCCAGATATACTGTATGCATCTATGTGGGAATTTAGAAGAACAGCTTGGTCATTTAGTTCTGGAGGTGAAAAAAGTGGATTATTTAAGTCTACTGATGGTGGAAAGACATGGAACAAAATTCACAATGGATTTCCAGCTGGTCAGCTAGGAAGAATTGCATTTGCAGTTGCTCCTTCTGATTCGGATATTTTATACTGTGTTTTAGAAACTGAAGAAGAAGATGACAAAGGTCTTTACAGGTCAGATGATGCAGGCAAGTCATGGACAAAACTCAATGGAGATTTTGGATTGGTAGTAAGACCTTTCTATTTTTCTAAAATAGTTGTTGATCCACAAAATCCAGATGTATTGGTCAAAGCTGGTTTGTTTGGATCTATTAGTAGAGATGGAGGTAAGACATTTAAAGATGCTGGAAGAATGCACCCAGATATTCACGATGTTTTGTTTGATCTAAAAGATTCAAATAGAATGTACTTTGGAACAGACGGAGGCGTGTATCGTACATGGGATGGGGGTACTACTTTAGATATTGTTACTAGTTTACCAGTAAGTCAATTTTACCACATAACAGTTGATAACGCAGAGCCTTATAATGTGTATGGAGGTCTCCAAGATAATGGTTCTTGGTATGGCCCTTCTGATTCTCCAGGAGGAATTGAAGCAAGAGATTGGAATACTGTAGGATTTGGTGACGGATTCAGAGTATTGAAGCATCCTACAAAACCGATTATATATTCTGAGATGCAAGGTGCAGAGAATGTGTGGAGATATGATACTGAAAGGTTGCAGAATAAAACTATACAACCATTGGAGGTTGCAGGAGATCCAAAACTTAGATTCAATTGGAATGCTCCAATCTCCTTGAGCACACATAATCCTGATAGAATTTATATCGGAAGTCAGTTTGTACACATGTCTGATGATATGGGTGATACATGGGTCAAAATTTCTGGGGACCTAACCACAAATGATAAATCAAAGCAAAATCAAGTGGATTCTGGAGGGTTATCAAAAGACAATTCAGGTGCTGAAAATCATTGTACGGTATTTTCTATTTCTGAATCTGAATTAGATGAAAAAATAATTTGGGTTGGTACAGATGATGGTAATGTACAAGTAACACAGAATGGTGGTAAATCTTGGGATAATGTAACAAGTAACATTGCTGGCCTTCCGGCAAATACCTGGTGTTACCATATAGAACCAAGTGTGCATGACAAAGGAACTGCCTATGCTGTTTTTG